>JAVBJR010000389.1:0-4753 GCA_031546965.1 Dysgonomonas sp. | reverse complement strand
AGGTTTCAAATTATTTGCGAGCACAACCAGGTTTTAAACGCTAACGTAATTGGTCGTACGATACATAGGAAGTTGCCGGTTTCTGCCGCCAGGGCGTCGAAAATTGCAGCGCCACCCAGCGGGTTGCTCAGTCCGTATTGCGTACGCGATTTATTTTCGTATTTTTTGTACTATTATGGAAAGTACGAAAATATATTGCCATAGAAATACAAAATTCATTAAAGTGCATA
This sequence comes from Dysgonomonas sp., assembly GCA_031546965.1. Lineage (GTDB taxonomy): Bacteria > Bacteroidota > Bacteroidia > Bacteroidales > Dysgonomonadaceae > Dysgonomonas_A. The sequence continues at coordinate 4,523 of JAVBJR010000389.1, read as the reverse complement.
TCATGCGTTCCATCTTTCCATACCCTGTATAATATAATATGTAACAAAATTTAATATTCCAAACACAGAATAATGTTATTTTGCCAGCATTATAACGTGATGTTTCTGCAGGCATCTAAAATACTCATTATATTTTAAGCGAAGGTGTAATTTTTGAAAATGGCAAACCTGCCAGAAAGAAATTTAGTAGGTACGAAAAAAAGGAGTTTTACAGTATATGTGCTTTACACATGTTTTCGTTCCTAGACGTCATCCATGGGTTTTTATGACTTCATGATCAAAGTGACGCCAAACAATAGAATAATAACGATATTTTCAAGCTAATGAGAAGGTAGTACATTGAATTGCAAACACGCGAGACAGTACAATGTAAAGGTACTCTGAAATAGTACACAAGATTGAATTTCACAGGAAATACCTCACAAACATTTTATTTGTCTTAAAGATATCAGGTATACATTTTTCAAAGGCTATAGTGAAGGAATATTGGTGCAGTCCGTTCAAAAAATATGTTCGTAAATTTCCAAAAGTCGGTTGAAATGACAGGCTGCCACATTTAACCCAACATCGCAATTACCAACACTTGAACGAGTCAGCAAAGATATTATTGTGGAATGTATTAGTGACAACTTTAATGTTTACCCCATGCAAAGTGCATCCCATCCATCCATAAATTACATTTAGAGGCAAAATATTATTGAAACGCAGATGTTATAATGCTGCAATGAAATGTTCAAAGCATTATTACCAACAATCAACTATTTCTTTTCCATAGTTAACTGGGAATTCCTGAATGTTATTCATCAAAGGATATCAACTTCATAATCCCCACTTGCAATTCCAACAGCATAGATGGTGGCTAGATGTGAATCAGTAAAAAGTGAAACACTACCCTATGCATTGCACGTATGATTAACATTATTCAAGTGACTATCAATAATTACCACAAGCTTGTCCATAAGGAGATGGTGGATCTACTCTGCAAGATCTGTGCACAAACGCATGTCCTGATTTAAAATATGTAAAACAATCTTCATATGTATCTCCTGCTCGATTAGATGTGAATACTGTGTATTTTTTAGAATTTGGATCTGAAAAAAGTTTTGTTTTTGAAGTTAACATTATAGAGTGCGAACATGTAACATAATAGAAGACTGAACTTGCCTGGTTCCCCGTACCATGTCCATGTCATGTTTATTGGACTACTACACCTAATAATAATAAAGTATCAAACATTAGGCACTGAGCTACCGAGTGTAATAGAAATGAAAATACAATATTTTTACGGTTGCTCAGTGCAATGCGGGAAAGTTAAAATATGAGAGGTTTAATTTCCCACAATCATCCTTATACGAAATGTCCCATTTGTTTGCACCATATTCGAGAAGCCATTTCTGTCCAATATTCCAGTCCAATATTTGCCCAGCATTATTTCCAATCTGTTAACGTTCCATATCAGAATCAAAAAATGTATTTACACTGCTTGAGGTAATAGGTAATGAGTAATGATCATTCCCAAATTTCAAAATGAAATATCACCTATTAACATCTTAAGGACATGAAAATGGTATTATAAGTTATTTCCCAATTTACGGATTGAATTCCATTAACACGTTAACTTGGTCAAAATAACCGACTTAATTGCTAACAAAGCATATTAACGGTGTTTGTTCTTAGTATCTCTACATATTTGTTATTGCATCCTCATTACCTCAGCCAACTCACTGAATTCAATTGGCTGACATCGACTGTTGTTACAAACTTCAGGAGGAACAGGACGACACAAATCGTCTTTAGTGCAAGGGCGTGGATCAGCTAACAACTGATCAATGCTCCACACGAGTAATACAGCAAATATGAACATATTGCTACAATGGGCTGAACAGCAGAAATTATCAGCTTATATACCATGCAATCGTGACAAAATTTAGGAGGAGCTACATGCCACATGTTCAGTTAGGTGGAAATATAAATGTAAACACAGGGTGAAACTAAGGTTTCGGTTATTTATTTATCAACTTTTACAACAGTGTATTAAAGGAGAACTGACACGGTTTTGTAGGGTTCCATGCAATAAAAACTGTTGATAGGTAACGTTAAATTAAAACTATGAGTTCACTTAAAATATTTTCTAAAAAAATATTGAAGGAGTTGGTGAAAATTAAAGAAGAAAAGTCAGTCAGAACGCCATTGGCTAACTGGCGACTGTGGGTTGGTTGATCTAGGTGGCTGTAATGAATGAAGTCAATTTGGGTATGATGTCATACAAATTTCTACGAATGGCAGCGCCTCATGAGTATTTCATGATGTGAAATGTTGAAAGGTAGGAGGTAATTACCGCCATGCCTTCACTACTTCTCTCACTAATTACTCTGCTTGTTCCAAACGGTTTTGGGCCAAATTTCGCCTGAGTTTAGGAGGCTAGTCTTAACTTATTCACAATGTAAATTGGTAGAGATCTTAGACCAAAAAATTGCCCTGTCAGTTCTCCTTTATATAACAAAATTAAATTCACCTTTAACCCTGGAAAGAACTTGGGGTCAATTTTGACCGCATACCCGTTTCATGCTTGTGTCTTTCTATCAAAAAAATAGATGTAAAATTCAGAAAATAATGCACTTATAATACATTACCTACTGCATATTATAACTTACCGAAATGCTGAAATATTCTGAACACAATTTTAGTAGATATGCTCAATGCAGCTTCTCTGCCCAATGGGATCGATTTTAACCCCAACAGATATTAGTGTGAAAATATGCAAGTTGTTATAGCACTTGGCAACATTTCTAAACAGCATCTTACTGTCCTCAAAAGGGGAGGGTTGTAACATTACTGAGCACAATGCTTGGTCAACCTGATGATGATTCTACTGCAATAAAGAAACCTCAAGTAATACTAGATTGTAATATAAAGGAAAGGCTGGAGTTGATACCATGGACCACATGACACTTTGCTATAGTACAGAACTCATGACCAGATATTGGCCAATGTTAATATATAATTGGCTTAATTCGTGGTGGTTGTGATCACGTGACTGCTTGCAACGTCATCAAACCACATCGTCACCGACCGCGTAAACAAGTGATCAGGCCTGCCAAGGACGCCACTGAATATTTTCAGACATATATAATACGCCACTGAATATTTCCAGACGTATATAATATTCACATTCCAATATTTCCATTGTAATGTTTATTATTAAGCAGTGAACAAACCTGGCAAGGATGCCACTGAACATTTTAAGCCTATTTCCATTGTAATTTTTATTATGAAGAAGTGAACAAGCCTGGCAAGGATGCCACTGAATAGTTTTAAGAAATATATACTTTTCATATTTCCATATTTTCATTGTAATTTTTATTATTAACAAGTGAACAAGCCTGGCAAGGACGCCACTTTTTTGTTATAAACAAATTATGCAATGCACATGTTCCGTCAATTTTTGACGGGTTACGGCTAGTATGGTATATTTTTTCTGAAAATGTTAGGCAATAGTGCCCTGAATTTATTGATACATTTCCATGAGCCTCAATCATGACTACCAGAAACATAAATACAGGTTTTGATGTCAATTTTTGATAGATCTACAGTGGCCGCAACTAGAGTCGCGCCTCAAATGCACCCACCTCCCCCTAAACTTACGCGCGTCCATTCAATGGGAATGGGGACGTTCAGGTTTGGTGCAATGGGGACATTTCCGTAGTTGATGACGTCATTGCACCTGCAGTTGCGGTCACTGTAGGCAAATAATTATCTGGCATTGATGGTCTACCAAACAGATCAGAGATGAAACATACATCAAACACATGCAATCAAAAGTTACATAAACAAAAAAGTATGCAACTTTTGGCCAAGGGAAAACGATGAAAATAGCAAAAACACTGCAGTAGTTTGTGCACTGTTTGTCTTTCTCACCAATAAAATGTAGCAAGATCGATGCACAAAAATTCAAACATGCTGTTACTGAAATCTCATTTTGGCCAAAATGTTGGTTAGGCCCTTCTTCGAGTCAGTGCTTCAATTATCGATCCCGATGGATCCATGGTAAAGGAAGGGTGTCCAAGACTCTACTGTGTTCCCTCTATACATATACCAAATGGGAAGTAGGTCCATACAGCTAACCTTAATTTGAAGTCATTTTGCACATCAAGTCGCAATTGTGCGACTAGTGTGAATAATAATATAAACAAATGCATGTGATGGAGTAGTATACAGTATAGCTACGTACACAAGCAAAAATGGTTAACATGTGTGAACAAACTACGGAAATCATTATATTGGCAAAACTTTCCTCCTCGTTGCGTTCATTATTTATTATATACTTACTTTATGAAAACAAGGAGAACTGTTTCCTGAAACTCACTAAATTAAGTAAATGCTTTATTAATTATAGAGGACAATGTAATTGGAAAATTAAGTAAAAACCCTTTTGTCAGGGTTATAGCAAATGGATGTGTACGACAGCAATTATGCTACTTGGAAAAAATATACATATATTACACATTGTTCACAGACTTTAT
>JAVBJR010000296.1:0-14046 GCA_031546965.1 Dysgonomonas sp. | reverse complement strand
GTTTGACATTTATTCATATGCAAATACAGGTACAAACAGTCTGTTTGATGACTTCCAGCTGTTAACAGGTTGGGCTATTTTCTTTGTTTGGGTGGTCAGCATAGCTACAGCTGCACCTGTTTTAATTCTTGTGAGTTGTTTGTTATTTCTATTGACAACCTGTGGATATATATGTACATTATATATGTAAGAAAAAAGTGAAATGATGTTATGAAATTTTGTGAAAATATAGGGTGTGGCTGTGTTTGCATTGGTGAGCTTCGAGGTCCCAACATTGGGTGGGGACCCAATTGCAGTTTGGGGTCATGTCCTTGGAGGAATATTAATAGCACTGCCATTTTTCTTGTTTGTTGGATGGAGTGTCTATGTCACAACCAAACAATATGATTATGGCATTATGGGGGTAAGTGTTTATTTCTTCTTATCTCAACCTCAATCAATAACAGTTTGAAATGCAGTGAAACCTGTGTATGGTGGAATCCCCCAAGAGACTGAAAAATCCTTCCACCATTTACAGGTTTAATTTCCAGCATATAAATTATAAAACAATTTTTTAAATATAAAATAAAATGAAATAAATTAAATAAAAATAAAAAAACAGGGACAATGAAGTCAATGGTCCAATAAATATATTCATATTTTCCACCATTTGCAGTTTCCACTATAGACAGGTTTCACTGTACAACATACAAGTATATACCATGTTTATCCTAAATTGATATATTGGCTTTTAAGCATAAATTTAGTTTTAATATAATGTAATATAGTGTAATATAATGTAATGTAGTGTAATATCGTGTAATATAATGTAATATAATGTAAAATAATGTAATATAGTGTAATATACTGTAATATAGTGTAATATAATGTAATATAATATAATAGTATTTGCTGCTATTACATTTGTACTAAAATAATTTGGTAAATTTGTGATTATTTTTCCAGCAAAATAGTTTCCAATTAACATATGTATATTATAGTACACTATTTGATAGTAGTATTTTAAATGCTCATTTTCCCAGCAAAAATTTAGTTTGTATATTTAACAAATGCATTTGTATTTTTAATGAAATAATTTATTATTTAATAATTGCCTATTTGTTCTATATAGGGTAGAGTTTGCATTTATTTTAAGGAAATTATTTTGATTTTTATACTTTAAACACCTTGTTATTACATATGTACATACATTGAGTATTATGAAGTATTTATCTTCAATGGCATATTTATTAATTATTTTAAATTCTTATATTTTAAATTCATATATTTTAAATAGAAATTTTGCAATCGGTGAAATAATGTATAAATATTATTTGTTTTTGCAAGTAACTTTATTTTAAATTACTGTAGAACATATTTGAATAAGAAAGTGTTTGTAAAATTAAAAGTGTACTGTATTTGTATTCATTTTTAATTAATCAAGATTTATTAATGTTAAGTATATTTTTCCAAATATTTAACTTTTTTAATATACAGTATATTTATGTAATTACAAGTTTGTATTTTTGTAATATATCTGTATTTATACTCAATTAAGCAATTTGTTATCATAGTTTGATTAACATGAATTATGGAGTGATGCTGTGCTGTGATTAGTTGAAAATTTGAGTGGCAGGTGTCTTCATAGATGCCATTGGCTAACTATTTGAGTGACAGCCTTGTACTGTTGCGCGATTGGTTGAGGGCGGAGCTAGTGATATGTTACTGATCTTGCACAGACTATAGTTTTCTTTTTAATGCGCAAATTTAATACATGATCTGTCTATAATCATAGAACATAATTAACTTTATTCCATTGAAGTTGATTATCTGTTTTTTGAACAGAAATTGAAGTCTTCGGCCAGGCCTTCGTACAGTTGGGGCCCGGCCGGTGTCCAGAGCCGCGCGACATGGTTGGCGCGTAAAGCGGCAAGTTACAAGTACAAAAACCTGGGTAGCCCACAGTTAGCTGAACAAAATGGCGCCCAAAGTGGTGTAAATACTGTAAATTCAATTGAAAATAGAAATGAAAGCGATAGGATATAACCGCGAATATCGATTCGCGACAACGCGAGAAACTAAAACCACTGTGACATTATATGTATATGCTGTATATTTCTGCATTTGTTTTATGTTAATTCACTTCTTTCCTCGTCTATTTATTTTGTTACATGAATAATAAAAAGTTGATCCATTTTATTATATTTTTTAATATTTTGAACTTTGACGCGAAGTAATCGCGTCATCTTTGCCCTCAAGTTGATTTCTCCGGAAATTATTATCTCAGTCCAAAGTATACTATCATTTCATGTTTAACCTTCCAGAACAAGCAACAATGTCAACTCTGAGAGGTATCTTCATTATATTTCTCCTTTTTAATGTTACTAATTTATATAAAACACAGAAAGCCGCGGTTCCAATCGTACTATGGCACGGAATGGGTAATATATTAATTTTTCAAAATCTAAAATTTGCAGTATAATTATTATTATATTTTAATTATGTTTTGTTGTAATATCAGGGGACATCTGTTGCAACCCACTGAGTTTAGGTTCCATTAAGAAATTATTAGAAGAAAGTATTCCGGGAGTTTACGTGGTTTCGCTGAAGATCGGCGACAATATAGTCGAAGACTTTGAGCATGGATTCTTCATGAACGTCAATGATCAGGTTATTATACAACGTTTATAATACTGTTATGTATCAGTTAAATATGTCCTGTATTTGCTAGAACAGTTGGTTTAGTTTTCCGCAGCGCCACCTGGCAATCGCAAAGTTGTCGCGTCTCGCGCACGATACAAATTTCTACAATTTATTAACTTGTGCATCAAAAATCATTATATTATTATGAAAAATTATTGTAACGTAACTTAGAGTGAACACACTATAGTTGATTGCAATTTGGCAACCAGGTGGCGCTGCAGAAAAAGAAGTATAGCCACTGTAAATTGACGCGTGATAATCTATTTTATAATTTACAAAGTATAATATATGATTATTTTAGAAAGTATTTTAGAAAGTATTTAATTCCTGGTTTCCTATACAGTTAATTCACATGCATGTAATGTTATTATTATAACAGAATTAATTATAATTAAGGTTTTTGTTTTATTATATTAATAATTATAGGTTGATATTGCGTGCAAAATAATAAGCAACGACACGAACCTTCAGAATGGATATAATTCAATAGGATTCTCTCAAGGAGGACTTTTCTTGTTTGTATTAATTCAATCTGATTATTATTTTAGTTTATTAATTGCTTATTAATTTTATTTATTAATTATGTTGTTATAAATTAATAAAACAGAAGAGCCGTCGCGCAAAGATGTCCATCACCAACAATGTTAAATTTGGTGTCTATCGGAGGACCCCAGCAAGGTTAATTTGTTACTCTAATATCACTATAGTTGTTTGCAACTCAAGGTGACAGTAATTCTGATTGGCTGTTGCCCTTATTCGCAACACGCCTACGTCATTGACGAAAAGTAGTTCCTTTCATTTTGCAATGTTTCATTATAAAATCAGCATTATAGTTAACCTTTACTTATATAATTCCATGTCATAATATATTATAAGTCTTTGATAACATTTATAGTTTATATAAACACATTAGTATGATATTTGTACGACTTGTAGGTACAGAATAACAACGGCGCTTTTGCAAATGGAGTTCAGTAAGAAGGTTTGTTCATACTCTGGCTTGCCGCTGGTGCATGATGAATTACTGTCATCTTGGGTTGGAACTGCTCTAGTTAATGTACTATATAGCATTTTAAAGTATAATTATACAAAATAATTACATTTTAAAGGTGTTTATGGATTTCCAAGATGTCCAGGAGCAAATTACACCGTTTGCGATAGCGTTAGGAAATTACTTACTTACGGCGCATACAGGTTATATATTCTTTTAAATTGAACTTTATTATGATATAAATTTAGAATTGTAATTTTATATATTTTATATTGTATGTAGCTGGATACAACAATTGTAAGTATGTTGAATTATTATCGGTTTAAATTGTGTTAATTAATTAAAGGAAAATTTTAGTTTGGTCCAAGCCGAATATTGGCACAGTCCTTTAGAAGAAGAAACTTACAAAGCAAAAAGTGTTTTTCTTGCTGATATAAATGGAGAACAGGATAAAGTAATATTTATTTGCGTTTTTGAATTATATGATCATGTTTTATAATGAATAATTTAATTTCTTGTATTATAATTAAATTAATAGAACAAAAGGAAAAAATACAAGGAGAATTTGGTGAAGTTAAGCAACTTCATTATGGTTAAATTTGCATATGACACTATGGTACAACCCAAAGAAAGTGAAGTAAGATTAATTTACATATTTAAATTAAATTATATTATTGTTTATTATTATTTATTATATCATTTATTAAAAAGTTATTTAACTTTTTGTTCCCCATAGTGGTTTGGATTTTATAAACCCCTTCAAGCAGTTGATGTAATACCCTTAAACGATTCTCAAATATACAAGGAGGTATAGTGTAATAATGTATATCTCAGGATAAGCGTGGTCACAACGACACGTCCATTTTTACAATATAACCTGATTAAATTTTCATTATCTGGTTTGAGACCATGCTTAGCCTGGGATGACTTGTAAGATATGAATATATTAACAGGAAACATTGCAAGACACTTTATTTTTATATATGTAGGATTGGTTAGGGCTTAAAGTGCTGAATGATGCAGGAAAGCTGCAATTTTTGGAATCTCCAGGTGACCATTTGCAATTTGATGAAAAATGGTTTATTGAAGAAATAGTCAACAAATACTTGAAATAGTAACTATAGTATATCCTGCTTAACTGCTGCAATGTCACTGTAATTTGTAATTTGTATAAATTTTTTGAATAAATTGTATTATATTTGTCAATACATTTTTGGCGGCCATTTTGATTCCTTTAATTGAGTTATAGTCTGAATTGTTTGTTATTATTGGTTGATATTGTGTTAAATCAAGGTTAAATCAATAAATATTAGCGAAAATTGGTTTCTGTGGATTTGTAATCTTATTGTATCACTGTATTTTGTAATTCGAATACATTCTTAATAAATTTTGGCGGCCATTTTGATTCCTTAAATTGAATTATAGTCTGAACTGGTTGTTTGTATTGCATTATATCTTAAATCCATAAAGATGAGTGAAAATCGGTTTCTATTGATTTGTTATCTTATATCACTGCATTACTGCATTTTATCCTTTGACTTTGTATCTGTGTGTGAATTTATGTCGAAATTTATGTCGAATTTGGCGCCATCTCGTGGCAACGTCTGGAATTACTCGGGAAATGTTATTTTTCGAGTTGTTCATCAGTTAGGATTATTTATTTCGATGGATTATAATTTAAACTTCCATGAAACATTCCAATTATCACCATATTCTTATTATTATTCTTAGTTTTGGAATACATTTTGCGATTTTAGCGAATTTTGTTACATAGCGTCATATCGTCCGGCGGTCAACTGTCGTGTATCGAATCGTATCGAATCGTATCGAATGGAATGTGAGATTCAAATTAAACGAACCAATGAACGTGCTTGTTTTGAATAATGACGAACCAATCAAAAAGGAATGTGTTAGAAGCCAAGGGCGTGGCTTCTGTAACGGCTTTTACATCCGGGGAGTTTCCAAACTTGAACTGCATGAAAAAAAGACTACATTTCCTATCCTGGGATTTCTGCGGAGATCTGGCAACACTGATCGCTTCAAATTTACCAAACGGCGTGTTCGTCTGCAGAATAGCTTGACATTTGCTATTTAAAGGTTGGATTTAAGAAACAGAAGGTAATTATGAACGGATTAAGACATTTTCTAACGGTTTACTGCTGTCTTTTTCTATATTTCGTCTGCTTTTCGTATTTTTCGGTGATGTTTCAATCCATTACCATTAGGCCTAAATGCGTTGCTGTACGAAAACCGTAAATAACTTTACATTTTCCTGTTCAATTTGCAGATGGAGATCACAGACAGCAACTTAATGACATTATCGACGTATTTGCAGCAAACTTTATCAGCTGATGTTGCAATCAGAAAACCAGGTTTTAAATTTTACTTTGTATAAAATCTTGATTTATTCATATATTTCAATGTTTTTATAATAACTATTTTATCATTACAGCTGAAAAATTCCTTGAATCTGTGGAAAGCAATCAAAATTATCCAGTACTTTTGCTTCAACTGATTGACAAAAATGATGTTGAAATCACAATAAGAGTTGCTGGGGCCATTGTTTTCAAAAACTACATAAAAAGGAATTGGAAAGTGGTCTGTTTAATTTTGAATGTATAACTTTGCATATTATAATGGCCATTAAATTATACAAGTAAATTTTGGTTATTGACAGGATGAAGATTCAGCTGACAAAATCCACTCATCAGACCGTGAAACAATAAAACGTCTTATTGTTGGTTTGATGTTGAAAAACCCCGAACAGATCCAGCGACAAGTAAATAATTAATAATATTAATTATTTTTTAAAGGTGAACTGACAGGGTTTTGTATAACACCCCATGATATTCAAACTGTAGAAAGAATGCTTAAAATTAAAACTATGAGTTCATTTCTTTTCTTTTTTAAAAATTTATTAAAAGTTTTGTAACAGATTGAAGTTTGTGTGTTTTTGGGGCCTGTGCGGAGAGGCTAGGAGGGGAAAAATTCAAGTATGGAGAGTTTGTTTCAGCATATGAAGTGGGGAAGCCACCTGTATATAGCCAATAGGCATTTAGCACGTTTTGGTGCAATTGGCATGCCATACTTACTTTTAAGAACCTATTTTAGTGTAAATTTGCGAATTTTTATTTAAAAAAAAAAACAATCTGTGGAAAAATTAGAAAAAAATTGGGCATATGCAAATACATGTTGTTAATGCATTGGACAAGTTTCAGAGAAATTAGTTACAAGAAATTTACCCTGTCACTTCACCTTTAAGGATATTGCGATATAGAGAAAATTGCATATTGGTGTTAATCCAAGTTAATAATTTGTATTATTTTTTTTTTTTTTACATAGTTAAGTGATGCAATTAGTAAAATAGGACATGAAGATTTCCCGGCAAAATGGCAAGATTTAATTCCCAACATGGTTAGCCATTTTCAAAGCGGAGACTTCTACGTTATAAACGGTGTATTGCACACGGCAAGCTCCATATTCAAAAGGTTTCTAATTATTTCTAATTATTAATTATACTTGTTGTAATTTAAATTATTACAGTGAAAAAGTTGAATGTTAATTTGTGTTTTTAAATTCCAGGTATCGGTACGAGTTCAAATCGATGGAACTTTGGTCCGAAATCAAATTCGTGCTGGACAATTTCGCCAAGCCACTTACAGATCTGTTAAATGTACTTATCCATTTCCTTTGTATTTAGAAAGGAAGTAATTATGTTTTTTAATTATATTAATAACACTTTTTTAGGCAACGATGGAATTGGCGGCGAAACACGCGACAAATCCGCAAGCTTTGAAAGTTATTTTCAGTTCCTTGGGGATCATTGCTAAAATCTTCTACAGTTTAAACTTTCAAGTAAGACAGTGTTACCTTTTGGTTTCAATCTTAAAGGTGAACTGACAGGGTAAATTTATTGCAACCGATTTCTTTGAAAATTGTCCTATGCATGGACAACATGTATTTGCATATGTCCAATTTTTTTCTAATTTTTCCACCGATTCGTTTTTTTTTTAAATAAAAATTCGCAAATTTATCGTAAAATAGGTCCTTAAAAGTAAGTATGGCATGCCAATTGCACCAAAACGTGCTACATTGCCTATTGGCTATATACAGGTGGCTTCCCCACTTCATATGCTGGAACAAACTATCCATACTCGAATTTTTCCCCTATTAGCCTCTCCGCACAGGCCCCAAAACACACAAACTTCAATCTGTTATAACACCTTTAATAAACTTTTAAAAAAGAAAAGAAATGAACTCATAGTTTTAATTTTAATCATTCTTTCTACATTCCAAATATCATGGGGTGTTACAAAACCTTGTCAGTTCACCTTTAAGTAGAGACAGAATATGATTTTGTTAATTTAATTATTACACAGGATTTGCCGGAGTTTTTCGAAGATAACATGGAGACTTGGATGAATCATTTTCATACGTTGCTTACCACTGATAACCAGCTTTTGAAAACCGGGGTATAATTTGAGTTTTTTATTGTTGTTTGTGGGAAATGAAGTGTAATTGGGGTATTTGTTTGTAGGATGATGAAGAAGCAGGACTTTTGGAGCAATTAAAATCTCAAATATGTGACAATGTCGCGATGTACGCGCAAAAGTACGACGAAGAGTTTAGGCCGTATCTGCCCAACTTTGTCACCGCGGTCTGGAAACTACTGACTTCCACTGGATCCCAACCCAAATATGACCTTGTTAGTTTAAATTATTCTAATAGAACTATTATTATTATTATTATTATTTTGATTAATAGATTATAATAACCAATTAATCTGAAACACGTGTCTTCGAAAGAAAGGAAATTTTGTTGGTTTAAAAATTAAGACAAATATTCAATGTCTCTACTGAACTTACTGGATTTATACTGGGTTTTTATCTTAACCTTGAAATCAAGGAATTCTTTCCTAAATCCTGGAAATATTATTTTTTAAATACATTTTTAATCTTGAAAAAGAAAAAAAAAACAGTAAACTCCACTTAATTCATATTTCATTTTAATTGTGTTTTGTTATTAACCATTTGTTCTATTTTATAATATTTATACATTATAATAACTTAACAGGGTGTCTACTGAACTCACTGGAAAACCTGGGTTTTTATTTTATACCCTTGAAATCCAGGAATTCTTTATTAAATCCTGGAAAATTTATTATTTTTTAAAGACATTTTTAATTTTGAGAAACAATCTACTCCATTTATTCATCTAAATTGTGTTTTGTTATGTAACTATTTTATTTTATTTTGGTATATTAATGAATAACACACGCATTAACAAAGTGTGTACTGAACTAGAAAACCCGGGTTTTTATTTTACCCTTGAAATCCAGGAATGCTTTCTCAAATCTTTTGAAATTTATTATTTTTGTGGACATTTTAAATCTAAATTGTGTTTTGTTATGTAACCATTTATTTTATTTTGGTATATTAATGAATAACACATTAACAGAGTATCTACTGAACTGGAAAACCTGGATTTTTATGTTACCCTTGAAATCCAGGAATAATTTCTCAAATCTTTTGAAATTTATTATTTTTGTAGACATTTTAAATCTAAATTGTGTTTTGTTATGTAACCATTTATTTTATTTTGGTATATTAATGAATAACACATTAACAGAGTATCTACTGCACTGGAAAACCCGGGTTTTTATGTTACCCTTGAAATCCAGAAATTCTTTCTTAAATCTTTTCAAATTTATTATATTTTTTTAAAGACATTTTAAATCTAAATTGTGTTTTGTTATGTAACCATTTATTTTTTTGTAATATTAATGAGTAACAACATTGACAAAGTGTATATATACTAAACTAGAAAACCCGGGTTTTTATTTTACACTTGAAATCCAGGAATAATTTCTTAAATCCTGGGAAATTTATAATATTGTTACATATTTTATATTTCTTCTTAATAATAATAATAAACAGTATTAGTCAAGTTATTTATTTCTTTTTATTCCCTGGAAAATAATAGTAAATGTCCTTGATTATCCTGGAAATATACTGGAATTTTGAAGTTAATATTCAGTATTATATTTAGACATTGATACATACTAAACATTGTTAATTGCTTATTATATAATTAAAATAATCAGTTCATCACTTTTCTGATTTTCTAATTTGGTTTTGTTTGAAGTTGGTGAGCAATGCCATTCAGTTCCTCGCTTCGGTCGCCGACCGTCCGCATTACAAACAGCTGTTTGAAGGAAGTACTGCCCTTCACAGCATCTGTGAGAAAGTAATTCTACCCAATATGGAATTCAGAAGTAATTGCTTTAATTTATTACATGATAAACATTTAATTCCATCCATTATTACATCACAAACTAATATTTTGTATTTAACTTTCAGCGTCCGATGAAGAACTCTTCGAAGACAATCCAGAAGAATATATAAGGAAAGATATTGAGGGATCTGGTATTGATTGATTAATCTGTTGTGTTTCAATTCAATTTAAGTAGTTGGTTACAATAAATAAATTTTGTTATTTATTAGATGTCGATACGAGAAGACGCGCCGCTTGCGATCTCGTCAAGTCGCTTTCGAAGTTCTTCGAAGCTGAAATGACCGAAGTGTTTTCCCAATATGTCATCACCATGCTACAGGTGATAAGTTTGTCTTGTTTATCCCAGCACAAGCTTGGTCTTAATTAACTGTTTCCATTGTAAAATCATGTAAATTTTTGAAAATAGTCAATTGAGTTGCGGAGGGTAAAATCCCGCAATTTGTCATGGAGTAATATTAAAGGTGAACTGACATTGTAAATTTATTGCAACCGATTTCTCTGAAAAATATTCTATGCATGAACAACATGTATTTCCATATGTCCAATTTTTTTCTAATTTTTCCACCGATTTGTTTTTTAAATAAAAGTTCGCGAATTTACCTTAAAGGTGAACTGACAGGGTAAATTTCTTGCAACCGATTTCTCTGAAACTTGTCCAATGCATTAACAACATGTATTTGCATATGTCCAATTTTTTTCTAATTTTTCCACCGATTCGTATTTTTATTTAAAATAAAAATTCACAAATTTACCCTAACATAGGTCCTCAAAAGCAAGCTCAAAAGCAAGCATAAAAGTCCTCACACTCAAAATTTACATCCGGGACAGTGCCTATGGCATGCCAATTGCACCAAAACGTGCAAATGCCTATTGGCTATATATATACAGGTGGCTTCCCCACTTCATATGCTGGAACAAACTCTCCAAACTTGAATTTTTCCCGTTGTAGCCTCTACACAGGCCCAAAACCACACAAACTTCAATCCGTTAAAACGCTTTCAATGAATTTTTTAAAAAGCAAAGAAATGAACTCATAGTTTTAATTTTAAGCATTCTTTCTACAGTCCCAATATCATGGGGTGTTACAAAACCCTGTCAGTTCAGCTTTAAAGCATGAAGAATTACATGGATGGTTTACCATCACTGGAAATATTTTCCATGATTGTTTTAGCTCCGATTCTTTTAGCATGTTTAGACCCTTTGAGATGAGTTTCAAGAGTAGCATGTGATGCAAAATTAAGATTGCATACATCACATGACACTAGAATCTAGAAAATGCACATGGTTTAATTCAATAAAGAAAGTTAATTAATGAACAATTTCATTTATTCTGCTAATAAGTATGAAATAAAATATACCTTAGGCTTTTTGGTGGGTAGAACTCCAAAAATATAATCAATCACTGCTTTTCTTACAGGGTCTTGATAATTTTCTGTTGTTTGAACCACTGTGGTTTGAACTGAACTTGTACTTGCTACTTCCATTATATAATTTCCTAGTAATCCATTCAGTGCATATATGATGTCAAATTAATTTCACTGTCCACAGAACAGCACAAATTTCAACATTTCCATGTGTATTGATTTGTACCTGTTGACAATATTATAAACTGTTTGACATAATATAAGTATTTTACTCTATTAATCAATGCATTTCTTTTGAATGATGATGTTCACTTGTCCAATGCAGATCCAAAAATGTAGCTAACCTGTATAAACTGTCAGTTATATGTATAGACTGAGCGATTATTGATTTTCTGCTCATTAATTTATTTGCACAAACATGATCCCATGGAAAATTCAGCATTTCGTAAAAACCGTTTGCTTACAGAGAGTAAAAAAAAATCATATATAAAATATATGCCCACAATAAATTGGCCTGCTGGTATATATGAATATGCATAAAACTATCTAAACAATTTGTCCCATTATGGGACAGTTGGGAATTGGCACAAAGAGACGTCACGTGATGTCTCTAACTCTAATTACATATTAATGGTGATCAAACATACTTAACAGAAATACCTTTAGGTCACAAAACCTATGTGATAGAGGTCACAAAACCTATGTGATAGACAAGCAAAAAGTATTAAATCGAATAACAATTGATCCTAATTATACAGTGGATCTTTTTGTATATCTGTCAACTCCTGAGGATCGCCATTTTGTTTAATTGTAAAGGAAAAAAGACTCTATATAGTGCGTCTCAACTCAAGGTTGCAGTAATATTCTCTCTTGTTTTCTTGCTTTATGGGGCAAATGCTTACACCAAAAAATCATTCCACTGTACAAAGTTCATGGAATATACTTAATAAAGTTAATTGACAATAATGTTTTAAAATTCGACCTACATATTATGTGAAATTAATTCTTGGCAATCGTTGACGTGTGCAATCTTGAGTTAAGACACACTATACAAAATAATTACCAATATGACGAAATTTACATTATTTTAAGAACATGATTATACTTTGTTTAGAGCTATTTTGCTAGCTTAACGTTATAACGCCTTTATCAGAGTGAACCTTTTGTGTAGGGTAGTTGATTATAATTAAGGAAAATATGACTAAGGAATATGACTATAGTCACATTTCTATATACATAGAAATCCACCCACTGTATATATATACATCTGTATAAACAAGAACTGAATTTATGAAATATACATATTAAGAGTGGGGAAATGATCATTAATGTATTTTGTGTAGCTGGCAACTGTCCCATTCTGGAATAATAAGGAGTGGACAACTAGCTACTGGGGTTTGCATAATTAACATTTAATAAAACCTTTTTTCCAATATTGTAAAACTTGCACAGGCTGTAATAAATATAATTGCAAGAATAGAAATTTAATTCCAGTATTAATCTATATGTACCACATGCAAAACAGCCGATGATGTTACATAACCGTCGGTAGCTCAGTTGGTAGAGCGGTGGACTGTAGAATTCAAGTTGTAATCCATAGGTCGGTGGTTCAAATCCGCCTCGACGGAAATACTTTACACAAAACTTTGTAATTTTCTTATATCAATACAATACAATACGTCAGGCAACAACAGGCTCTTGACCCAACTAGGTTGCCCCTATAGGTCAAGTATACCTACACCTACACCCTTCGTCTCTTTCAGAGACGAAAACTCCCAACTCCAAATTAAACGTTTTCATAATTACAACTTTCTTCATTTGTACTACATATCCCATGTGCACAAAATCTTGTACACAAAACTACATTCAACTCCACTTATAACAAACTCGCTTATAACAAACTCGCTTATAACAAACTCGCTTATAACGAAATTCGCTTATTACAAACTGTTTTGCTTGCGTAAACTAAGTTTTTCCCTATGTTCAGCTCCGCTTATAACGAACTCCGCGCTTATAACGAACTCCGCTTATATCGAACCTAATTGGCTTGCATTTTTGACTTTGTTATAAGCGGAGTTAAACAAGATTGTTAATATAAAAAAAAAACTCAAATTTTGTGCACAAAAAGAGGTTCAATTTGGGGCACAAAATATTGTGTGAATTGTACTTAATTGTGCACAACTTTATATCTTGGGATATACTATAATATTACTGCACCTCTTTATCTTTAAATTGTTTAAGGAAGTCAGATAAAATTTACAAACCATGAATGAAAAAGGACAATGAGAATTCCTACACGTACAGTACATACCCTAGCTATACGTAAAAATATTCTAAACATATATGTACACAATGAAAATCTAAAAATATTACAGAAATGATAGTCATACGAGATCTGTGTGAACTTTGTTTTAATACTGTCTTTGGAAATAGTACGTGTGAATTAACACGAACTTTTTGTGTAAAAATAGCAAGCACTTCCCTATCTCAACCTCTAAAATCATTTTTAGAAAATTTGCTAAAAGCAACAAACTCATGTATTCTGATATACATATGTCTGTCCAAAAAGTTATATCAACACTTTATACAATGAAATCAATATATTATTATTGGGTTTCAATCTTTTATAATGAATTAATCTACAAAAGCCATTACAGAATGCAAAATTATTGAAAATCAGGGATTGAATATTGGCACAATAAAGTAAAGTGAATC
>JAVBJR010000821.1:0-3032 GCA_031546965.1 Dysgonomonas sp. | reverse complement strand
GTCTAGCTTGTGCAAAGGAGTTTTCTAGTTATCCTGCCAGCTTGCGATGGGTTTTCTCCGGGTTCTCCGGTTTCCCCCACCTTCTAATTAACTAGAATACCTTCATGGGGATTCGCTGTGGGCCCTCAAAATTGTGCATTAAAAATGCTTGTGTGCAACCAATATGGGTCTACGGACTACGGGTTAGCACACTTGCTTGCCTGTGAAGTTAGTGATTGAGATAGGAAGGGGCCCCCGGGTTAACACACTTGATGGTGTATAGAACCCGTTAGCACTGGGATTATTATTATTATTATTATTACAGATGGGCAAGCAAAACCTAAGGCAATTGCAACTCATGTCCTTCAACTTAGTGTCAGGGGCCTAACTACATCTCTGCATTTCTCATATGCATATTTTGCAACAAATTACCTGACTGCTAAGCAACTGTAGGGAATTGTAATGGAGGCTCTGAAGAGGTTGGAACTACAATGAGTAAAGATTTTGATGGTTGTTTGCGATGGTGCTGCAAGCAATAGATCATTATTCAACATGCTCAACGGCAAGTCAAAATTTGTATCAGTTATTTTTTAAAACTGCGTACAGTTTATCCCGTACGGATACAAGAAAATAGTTGTCGATGGGTAGGAATGCCAGGAAAGAATCATTGATCAACGCTCGATCCCGCTAATGCTCGCACGAAAATTGGCTGTGCTATCGTGTACGATTTTCTACGAAGACATCACAGCACGTTCGTATATGAGTAATTAATTATCGTTTTAAATTTGTTAATTGCTTATTTAAAGTGTTAAATTTACGGATATTGTGCACATGGATATTTTAATTGGCAATATTTCAATGGGTTATCAAATTCTGGTCACACTGTGTAAGTGCTTGCCAAAAAGGTCCACTAGTATGTAAATTTCTTAAGTGGTTGACGTAAAAGTTTACATCAGCAGACGAGACATTTAAAGGAGGAGCCATAAAGAGAAATAAATGGTAAATTTAAACCAATGAAAAATAGTTGCTGATTGTTACCATGGCATAAAGCAACTTTAATTACACTTGGCTCATTGCAATGTAACAGGTTAGCTTTGCCATTAAGAATAATAGTGTGGTTTCTATTAGAATACTATTTTTTGTACAAAGTGAGTCACAGATTACAGGCCTACCAGAATGTCAATCCCATTAACAGATGGATTGAAAGGATTGTTTTTCCTGTTGATTATTCATAAATGTCATTGGGTAATGGATAACATTACATAAATTTCGAGATATTCCAACTATAGTTCCCTGTAATTCAGTGCTTAATATAAGAAGCTTGCCATTTGAATCAATAATTTTATTAGTGTTGAATTTGCAAACAATTGACCTATTTCACAACTACTCCGATTGGCTGCGGCAGAGTAGCAAAATGAAGGACGAAAGCAGGGTAACTGAGCCAAAACACATTAAAAATCCGATATTTAAAGATAACAACCTTGAAATGCATTCAACTTTCCCATCAAAGTTATTAAATGTAACTATTTCGAAATAGCTCGGTAAAAGCTAAAGCACGTGTTTAACCATATGGCTTTCATCCACCATTTTGCAGCTCTCAGCATGGGCGGAGCTTCATGGAAATAGGTCAATTAATGCTTCCTTATACTACTACCATTGCATTTCAGCAACAATAAAAGTTAATATATTAACTATGATTAATGATTTGAACTTTCTACGTCATGTTCAGCCTTTATAAAGTCTGATTTCTTATCACCAAGTGAATTTGACCTCAACATATTGAGATTTTTCAAATTGCCCTTATTATTCTTTGTAATGAACTTGAACTTCTCTATCACCACCATTGGTAATTCGAAAAAAAAAATTGATTGGCACTGATACCAATATCGACATTGTCAAAACAGCCAGGAAGAAGAAAGTCTAAAAGCATTTCAAAAGGAATGTTCAGAGAAAGATATTAAAAAGCCAGAAAATATATTCTACATGTATATACTTATTTGAAAAAGTTGATCAACATGAAATTTGTTTTGTCTTGTGGAAATAAATTTTATCACAACAAAAGCATGAAGACGATGCATGCAGAAAGTGAGACGTGACAAAGGTGTCCAAAAATTGCAGCTCAAAATGTCGTTTACAATTCCTGAAGAATAGAGATATTATAGACCTAAATGAAAAAATGTAATGCATAGACTGCATGTGTGACCAAGAGTTCAAATGTATAGCACTTTAATTTAACCAGGTATTACTTTGTTAGTGGAGGTGCACTCACAGTCACCATTTAAAAAACAGTCAAAAACAAGAGTGTGCTGTTGTGCCATTCACTGCTACAACCCGTGGCAAAAAAGAATCGGTCAGGCGTCGCTCAACAGCAAATCATTGCTTCAACATTTTATTTGTTATATAAAACGATTATTGAAAGCAAAATGATATATTTCCCGTTAAAATGCACTTCTTGACGGATATTGTATATTATTTCTAAACAGATAAGACATACCGATTGTCCAAAAATAAATAAACCGCAAGACCATAGGTGGAAATAAAAACCAACGTGTGCGCCAGGCACGCACGGCATATTTTCTTTGTGAAACATCTGTCTGGTGACATTATTGAAAGAACAATGTTTTACGTGAAACATCTTACTGAAACCCCATTGACAAGATACGTAAAAAAATGGAAATTGGTAGGAGCAAATAGTAAAGGCTCATGAAAACAACACATCCATTGGGATGCAGTTACAATTGTAGTAACATTTGTATTTGCACTTGTAGTTGGATTTGTATCTGCAATAGGCCATATCGGCGGCCAACTGCGCATGCGCGAAAGTAGCGGCCGAAATTGTGGTGCGGTAGTCGGAAGGAGCGGTTTCTTATAGGAGTCGGCTTGGGCGTCGCGACTCCATCGGTAAAATCGCATTTTAGCGGCGGGTAACGTACTAATTTTGCAACAAAAAGCTTTCCGGTATAGTTATTTACACTTGGTTTAAATATGGGCCAAATCAGTATTGTATTTATTTAGAAATCGTGAAAATTCGGGCGGAATCGTCTGCTTTTGAG
>JAVBJR010000962.1:0-2802 GCA_031546965.1 Dysgonomonas sp. | reverse complement strand
TTGCTTGGCCTCCAGTGGCGAATTAATGAGCTTCATAAGGCGAAGTCTACTTTCTTTCTCTCCTACCGTTTTGTCCCACTTGCACGTCCGTTCAATCAATTCCCCTCTACACCATTTTCAGATCCGGCACCAGCCTTAGACATGTTTTGTGCCATTGTTGTAGCATATATATATGCTATAGTATACTAGTTCTGGGTGCTATGCATTGCGCATGTCTAGTAGTGCTGCATTGCTGTTTGAGTTCTTGCTCTCTGAGCAGCTGTTACAGCCTCTCTTCATCATTTGTAACCTGCCTTAGGCACATGCCCCTGCCCTGTCCCAAGCACACAACATCTTGTCGAAGTCAATCCTTCCTAGGTAATTTATGTATCATATTATCCCATAATTAAGAGTCAAATCAACTATGTATTTTGCTTGATATGAAAGTTACCAACATTTGTACCAAAATAGTTCAGAACACAATTGTCATACTTCTAGCAAGAAAGTGTGTTGGGATGGTGAAAAGTTTTAAATTGAAAGCTAGATAGACACCTGACAAGTCCAGGAATCTCTGTCTTTAATCATATAAATAGCATTTCTGTTCTATTTCAAAATAATTGTACAGTGAAACAATTGATTGACAAATTTCAAATGCAAATATTATACTCGTAAGCTGTACTTGGTTTCTGGATCTATTTTTCAGCATTTTCATGATAATTTCTGTGAAGTAATTACATTTCTGATGTTAAAGCAAAAACAAGTTATGGCCTGCATTTCCCTAGTTTGACAACTGAAATTTTTATATTCACATTATATGGCTTTTAAAATTAATTATAGAAAATTAGCTTTACCAATTTAAGTTTCCAGCCGTTTCAAAAAAGCTAATTTCATAATACAAGGTAAGAACCATATCCCTTACAGAAAAATAATGCATTTTGGACCCTAAAATTGCACTTTTCATTAATATAAATACACAAACCTGCAATTTTACTGTATAAACTGCAATACTTTTTCTGTAACGGATATATTTCAAATCCATTTATGTACAGTGTGTAACATTTTGCATCGAAGATATATTTATGTAAATTATTTATATTAGGCTAGAGAATTAAAGAGGTCAACTCCAGGGTCCAACTCCTTTTTTTCTCTCACTATATATAGTATAGCTTTAAATACGCCTGCTGAAATTCTTCCTAGTCAATTAATCCGTGAATTATTGACTCATTATCGAGCAATGTTTCCGCCTTGAAAATAAATATTCCCCGAAATCCTTAAAGACGCTATGTTGCCAACATCCGTATAAACCATGTATATATAATAAAGAAACTAATATTTTTTTATTTTCCAGTTACATTCAATTTCTTCTACTGCATGTGCTTTTTTACATCGCGGATTAATATTTGCATGATAAAATATTCTATTCGAAATATTGACATAACAAAAATAAAACGTACAATAATATTATTTTCAGTGAACAATATTGCTTTGTATTTGTATATTGTCTACATACATCTCCTACAATTATGTATGCTCTCAGGAATTTGAAATGTACGTATGTGCATGCTTTCTGAATTTTGAGATTATGGATGAAAATATTTGAAACTGTATCATATTTATTATTGCAAATAAGGTTTGTTTTCACTCTGGGAAATAAACACTGTTTAATTGTTATACACGTATCACAGAGCACACAAGCTGCCTGAGAAGTATAGTATGTTTTCCTGCATAACACTAGGTTCAAAGTAATGCAGGGAAGTGATACAATATACCCATTTATATGTAGAATCAGATCATGTTTTGCGTTTGCTGTACATGAAGGGAATAGTCAGCTGGTGCATGCATTCAACAAAATATTCGAGCAAATGCATTGTAAAGAATGAACCACAGTATACATATATAGTATAGAATATCTTGAAACATGTCAAGATATAACCATTGTCATCTAATGACACACATCAACGGCGTTCTTTATCTGGAAAAGTTTCTGGATATTCAACTTTCGATCTGTCCATGACACTTATTTGACCTATTATTGTGTTGAATGCCATCACAAGCAGCAACTTTCATATTTCTGATTTGGCAGCTATTCCCAGCAACTTTGGAGCTTATGTCGTTCTGAAAAACTTGTATTTGGTACAGCTATAAATGTTAGATTCTGTGTTACAGGTCAGTCAGTTATCCACAGTTCTCCAGTCCTCCAATAAACGAACGAGCTTGCATAGCTGAACACCTAGTACCCAAGTTGAAAGGTCAAATAAATACACATAAGAAGTGTATCCATCTCATATAACCTCCCATACACTGTGCAAATAGTTCTAATATATCTTTTAGTTCATACAGTGCATACTAAATACTAGATATCACTTGTGTGAAATGGTGAAATAGCATTCCATATTTGAAGTACGTTATATAAGGGTCATTATAACAATTAATGCGTTATAAAATTAAATGATGTTGTTGCAGAAATGTAATAACAACTAATTAAAGAGAATATCAGATTATGCTGTTAAGCATTGCATTGGAAATTATGTCACCTACATATACATTTCGAACTGTAACAATTCCATCGATATTTCAAAACTGGAGCTATTTTATAGTGAATGAGCGAAATTTCCATATCTGAAATTGATTATACATAGTCATATACCCATGAAAGATAATGCATATAATATTATATATATTTGTAGACTTACTGTTATATGCAAATGCTCAGTGTTATCGATTTGTCTTGCAAACGTTGCCGGTATTAGGCACATATATTGGACCCTGAGGCATAGTGTTCATTACTCTTTGCACACGATAATGAGCTCTATTGGCGCTTGC
>JAVBJR010000638.1:0-3236 GCA_031546965.1 Dysgonomonas sp. | reverse complement strand
AAACATAATCTCTTACATGAAATTAAAAACATCACATTAAAAATTTAGGTCAAATATTTATTTATGACTCAACATAAAAATTATGTGTTTGTAGTGAAATTAAATTTTAATCCATTAATGTAATCTCAGACATTTAATCTGATAAAAGTTATTCCTTATTATTGTAATACCTTTCATGAGTGCATAAATACTACATGTGGTTGGTTTGTAATTTTTATTGCCAAATATCAGAGATGCTTTTAAACAGTGAAACCTGGTTAATGCAAACCTCGGCATCACAAAATCATCTCTACGAAAAACTCGTTATTAATTCCCAAAAATCTCACTATTAAGGACAGGGACATCAATAATTCAAATTTTCATTAACAAAATTATTTATGTTCCCGTGGTGCTTTGAATTAACAAGGTTTCACTGTATTTGATTTGGAAAACGAGTGATGTTTTGAATTTCACACAAAAGATATTAAATATTTTGTTTTAATATTTAACAGAATACATTTCATTGGAATTTCTTAGTGACTATTCTATTAATTACATATATTACATAAATTTAGTAGAAATGTATGTGTTTTTGTAAATGTTACACTATGCTCACTCAACATTACAAAAAATTGCCGCCCAAAATTCAGTGCGCCCATTCACTCGCTCCCTGGCAAGCTACGTACGTCCAATGCATGCACCCAAAGGGCTACGCCGATACCACAGCAACCAATCCCAGGAGCCTAACCCACCCCGCCCAAAACGTCCCCTAAACCAGAAAAAATTATAACTAAGGCCTGGTACTCAATTCACAATTTTCACTAGCGAAGAGCGAATACGGTGGGCCAAAAGTGCCAATTAACCCAAGTTCACTAAACATTTTTCACCATAAACATTCCCCCAGTGTTTTTCATACAACATTATAGAAATGTTTCTCTCCATGAATTAAATATTTAGCTGAAGTTATATGAAAAACACTGGGGAAATGTAGACGGTGAAAAATGTTTAGTGAACGGGTTGGCATCCAGGACGGTGTTTTACTCAGTTCATGCTTGCCATACCAGAGGTGCCAAATTCAAACTCGCATAAAATTCACAATTTTATCTCTTTAAGCCTGGTACTCAGTTCACAATTTTCACCAGTGAAGAGCGAATATGGTGGTCCAAAAGTGCCAACCCACGACTAATAGGCCTAAAAGGAGTCATGATTTCCAAAACGTCTACCAAATGCTTTATTCGTCGTTATCCAGTCGAATCCAGATCAGGCAATCCATATTTGAATCGCCAGAGGGTTTATAGAACCCATTATCTTCAGGAACTCGATCACGATCAAGCTGCATTGGAAGCCGACATTTTGTCAATGGCTCAATGGGAGGAGCGTGGTCAATAGGCACAGACCACCAATGATGACGAAATGATTGACACTTGGGTGCCGAAATCGGCCAATTTTTTCAAAGCGGGCTTAAAAATCGAGCCGAGCTTCAAAACATATTGAAATAAATATAGAGTAGTACTGAAATATCTATATTTTGCCTTACCAAACTCTCAAGGCGATTAAAAATTACAAATATTGTCGTGGCAGGTCTCTTTTTAGGGATCTTTGCTACTTGGAGATGTATCTCTACACTTGGTCACGTGAATTACATGGCCAATACGGAACCAGACAGCCAACTACAGTATGACTGATTTTGTGATAGTCATTTTATTTTTGGGAGAAGAATTTCGAATTTTCAATACATTTTGCACATTTTTCAAGTCAATGGTTTTATTTCAAACAATATTTTTGTCTGTCATTTCATTAGCCAATTGAATTATTTTGATGCTGATTGCCATTTTTATGTATATGTGGACATTGTTGTAAACTGTACTTGCACCACTTTTTTTTAAATGTGGTATTTGTTTTGAATCTGTTTCAAATGTGAACTATACATCAATTTGTACAGCTGCCCAAAAAGCTGGATACAGGATTTCATATTAGAGTATATGGGTTTTATTGGAAATATGATTTTTTTGTGCATTTTTGTTGTGCATCTTTAAACAGGTTTTTTTATTATTTTTTCATAAGCACTTTCAGAATAAGAGTTCTACTGCAAACTACAACATTATTGGAGTGTTTAATTAATTTATGGTAGTTAAATCCTTGGTACGCAAGAAGTTAGATTTTTGTTTTCCCATAATTAGCATAAAATTCGATGTCACTGCAATACAATATTTAAAAACAATATCTTAATGAGCAAATCAAATATTGCAATTTGCACAGTACTATAAGTTGCATACAGTTTTTAAAAAGAAACACCTTGTATGTCAAGTACTTCTTCGACCAAGGAATAGTTATTTTATTGCTTAGGTCCTCTCAAGTCCTAACAGTGTATGATGGAGTAAGTTTATTGCACATTTTACCACATTTCAAATGGAGTATCAGTCACTTCATAAAGTTGAGAGCAGCAATCCACAGCAAAGGGAAAGGAGTCACACAGACACTACTGGGAAAGCCAATACAGACAATACACTGGTAGCTGTGAAAGGACCTAAGCTACAAAATGATTAGTCCTAGGGCTAAAACACTTTGACAAACAAGATAAACCTTAAAAAATTATTTAACATGTATATAATACAGATTTTGCAAATAACATTCGACATAACAACAGAACTGGAATTTAAAATATACATACTTCAGCTGTTACTTTCAGAATCACCACAAACAGAACTAATAACATGTAATTAGATAAGAATTCACAATTTACGACGGTTTTAATTCATTTTTAATCCATTACAGGTACACCGACTACAACTCCAACTACTACTCCGACCACAACTCCGACCACTACTCCGACCACAACGCCGACCACTACGCCAACAACAACTCCGACCACTACTCCCACCACAACTCCGACCACTACTCCGACCACTACGCCGACCACTACGCCGACCACAACGCCGACCACAACACCGACCACAACTCCGACCACTACTCCGACCACAACTCCGACCACTACTCCGACCACTACTCCGACCACTACGCCGACCACTACGCCGACCACTACGCCGACCACTACGCCGACCACTACGCCGACCACTACGCCAACAACAACCCCGACCACAACCCCGACCACAACGCCGACCACTACTCCGACCACTACTCCGACTCCAACTCCAACTCCAACAACGTCTAATCCATGCATGCTAAACCAAACACAAATCGACCAGGCACTCGAATACCTTAGAAACTTAACAATGGTAACTGCAGCTCCGGGAGGT
>JAVBJR010000252.1:0-3523 GCA_031546965.1 Dysgonomonas sp. | reverse complement strand
TCATATTTGTAAATGGAATATCACCGATTGTCAAATTTGTAAGTGCAATATCACAGATTGTCAAATTTGTAAATGGAATATCACAGATTGTCAAATTACTGAATTGAATATCACAGCTTGTCAAATTTCTAAACTAGTAATTACAATGGAACATTTGAACAAACAAAGTATAAGATGCTTATTGTGTAAAATGACACATGCAGTTGAGTATATGGCATGCAAAAATAAAAGCATTGTAACCAATTAAATATCTGAAGGAATATCACATAACACACCCTATTGGAAATTTTGTTGTGTTGGTACCAACATGGCACCTCTTGTGTTGTGTTATGGTTGTTGGTCCGTGTTGGTCTGATTACCGTGTTGATCCGATTACCGTGATGGTCCGATTACCGTGTTGGTTGTTCCTCGATGTTGGTCCAAATACCGTGTTGGTTATTCCATGCTGGTCCGATTACCGTTTTGGTTACTCCTCATATTGGTTTACCCCAAAAATGTGATACCAAGAATTTCTATAACATCCCCCATAATATCAGTAAATTTTCTGAGCAGCAGAGGTCAAAATTGAAAATACCTAAGTTATATAATGTCTATTTCAATCTACGTCTTTTACATATATGGTATACATATGCATGGTTATAGTATATGTACGAGCAGATTTTTAGTTATTAAATTTGTGAAAGGGCATACACTGTATACACTTTTTGAAGAAAAAAAACGACTATTGCATTTATATTACTCTGGAAATAAAAGTCAATTTCTAAGCACGGAAATCATTCATAGTTCATCTACACGCATGTCCGGGGAAAGCAATTGAATTCTTAACACTTGGAACATTTTATTTTCATAAGAGCTAGCAAAGTCACAATAATATTCAAATATAAACACATGTATTTTAAGCGATTTACATTATTGATAAACCTCAAAATTGTAACTGTTCTCTTATCCAATTAAAGGACATGAGGGAGAACCCTCCTTTGCTGAAGAGCAGACTCCTTAAGGTTGAAGGGCGTTGCATGGCAGCACCACCAAGCGGGCAGGATGTTCATCTCCATGCCCAATTTTCAGATTTTACGAAATTGTGTTGTAACTAAAGTTGGCCATGTAAATTCACAAATTAAATTATAGCTAATACTGGAAGAGTTGGCCTTTCTACCAATGCAAACCCAACATCTTGGTAAGTAATGGCAGTCTGCAGAATTATTCGCAAACATGGGCACCAAAAATGTACTTGTGAAGCTGCTGTGTTTTAATTTTGATAATTACAGGCTTGGAGTTTTTTGTGAATTTAGAATGCCATGACATCTTCGCCACCTCAGCGCGATATTTTGAAAACAAAATTTTGATAATTTTATATTTAAATAAAACTTTAAATTTTGAGTAATTGTAATTAATGTCAAGAAAACTTGCAATATATTTTAAGTATCTTGCCGAGGTGTCGACGATGTCATGGCATTATAAATTCAAAAAAATTCAAGCCTTCAAGCTTTGAAACTTAATATGCAGCGTCAGAAGTTCAAATTCAGAGCCCATGTTTGGGATATTTCTACAGCAGGACATTGATTGTCCAGATGTCAGTCTTGCAGTGGCAGAAAGGCCAAATCTGCCAGTATTAGCTACAATTTAATCTGTGAATTTACGTGGCCAAATAGGTTACAACAATATTTCGTAAAATCTGAATATTTGGAATGGAGATGTACATCCCACCCGCTTGTTGGGATGTACCTTAAAACCAGCAGGACAAGCCTATTTTAAATTTCCTAGGGAGGATAGGAAATTTACCAGAGTAATTTTTGAATCCAATTTATTTCATTTTTACATCATGCTTAGGTAACACACTGCAAAATATTTTATTCATGTACCCAATTATAAAATGTATTAAAATGTGGTGAAAGTGTTGCTGTTATTTATGTAGTAGTATAAATATTCAATGAAAGTATTTATAGATATTAAGTGGAAAACGGTGCTTTAGCAAATTTCTT
This sequence comes from Dysgonomonas sp., assembly GCA_031546965.1. Taxonomy (GTDB): domain Bacteria; phylum Bacteroidota; class Bacteroidia; order Bacteroidales; family Dysgonomonadaceae; genus Dysgonomonas_A. The sequence continues at coordinate 1,541 of JAVBJR010000252.1, read as the reverse complement.
GCTGCCCTTAGGAATTTTAAAATAGACTTGTCCTTTATGGTTTATGGAGTCAATAATTGACAATACATTTCTTGGAAGGCTCGTCTAAAAATCGACCGCAGGCATACATTTTCTGCATAAAAGGAAACATAAACGATTAGTTTTGCAGTTTACTTTACACTTGAAATTTAAGATTCAAAATTTGAAATGTAATTTAAATGTAATATTGAAAATTTGAAATGTAATTTAAATATAATATTGAAAATTTGAAATGAAATTTAAATGTAATATTGAAAATTTGAAATGTAATTTAAATGTAATATTGAAAATTTGAAAAGTAATTTAAATGTAATATTGAAAATTTGAAATGTAATTTAAATGTAATATTCAAAATTTGAAATGTAATTTAAATGTAATTTTCAAAATTCGAAATTTAATGTATATTTTGTAATATTTAAACTTTGAAATTCAAGACACAAAATTTGAAATGTAATTTAAATGTAATATATTCAACATTTGAAATTTAATTTAAATATAATATTCAAAATTTGAAATTTAATTTAAATATAATATTTAAAATTTGAAATTTAATTTAAATGTAATATTCAAAATGTGAAATCTAAGATTCAAAATTATAAATTTAAGATTCAATATTTGTCCCTACTACAATGACAATTAAGTGCCCATTGTGGGAATAGTTCCTGCAACCAAGTGGTGAGCACATGGATAATAATTTGATCAATTGTGTAATTAGGCCTATCATCATAAAGAGTTCTGTACCAAACAATTTGTGAAAATACACTCAAAAATAACACTAAGAACATCGCTCGAGCCTTTAAGCTAACCACAACATCGTATTTTACCTGGTATAGCAAAAATATCACAGTGAAATAAGATGCTTACCGACGATATATTCACAATAGTCTTCGCAAATTGCGACGATGGCGACAATTCAAACCACCAAACATTCTATTAGCCTCGCACGGCAGGCTCGTAGCAATTATCTTAGCCTCTTCCCAAAGCCTGTTGGATATGTTGGACCATCATGGTTTTGTGTTGGATATGTTGGACCATCATGGTTTCATGTTGGATATGTTGGACCATCATGGTTTCATGTTGGATTGTTGGACCATCATGATTTCATGTTGTATATGTTCCACCAACAGGGATATCATGTAGGCGATATTTCAGATGGCCATGTTGGGGGTTGTTTCCAACACGGGCAACATGATGGAAATGTTCTATCCATCATAGGAAAATGGGGTGGGTCCCTAGGTCCAACACAGTAACCCATGTTGGTATATGTTGGTCCAACACAATTTTTGTGCTGGGATGTGATGGTCATTTCCAATAGGGCAACCAATTCAAACTCACATTTACACAAAAAAACGAAAATAATGACATTCTACTCATGAGATATGTAGAAGAAATGTGGCCGTTTCACTAAATCAAATTTTTGATTTGTTAATTAGATATTTGTATAAATGTGCAAAATGAAGGTGTGACTACAAACCGGTTGTGATCTGTTGAGAGCTGTAGCCTCCAAATAGCATTTTAATTGC
>JAVBJR010000831.1:0-2814 GCA_031546965.1 Dysgonomonas sp. | reverse complement strand
AAGTTACGAATTTTTAACCGGTTTTCCGCTGAAAACAAAAATCGTTTATAAATTCGTAGAAACTTATCTGTTGAACCAATCGTCTTGAAAATAGGTTCAAACGAAAGAGGATACAATCGTTCATAAGAAAACACGTAGGTTTCGATTTATTGTCAAGCAAAACTAGGTGTTAAAAGCCGACGTACTTTTTCCGTATGCCCCGCCTAAGATGGCGCCTTGCTCGTCATCGAACGTCGTATGCTGCAACGAAGCGAGGTCACGTGATTGCACCTCTAGTTCTATTAATATAGCTCTATGCCATCAAGGAGTTGTATTATAAGGAGGGGAAATCGAAGCCTGCGAGGCTAGACGTTCGGTGTAATTATGACGTCAAAATGGAATTTCGGATGGTGCTTCAATAATCGCGAACTTGGCGGCCATAATCGCTCTACCAATAGAATGAATGGAACAAACCATACATTGGTATCCTAAAAAAATAGTTAGGAAAAATGTAAACTGCTATATTAATTTTTTTAACAGCAGTGTTGGGGAGTAAGTAATGTCACAGGGTGGCCATGCACACATATTAAGAAATAAATGCCATATTACTGTATATGTATCGGTTTAATACATTAATTAGTTACCTAGGTACAATTAAACTGATTTAATTTTTAAACTGACTTCCCAAGCTTGGGTAGTCATCTTCCGTCGCTTGTACAATTTGCAAATTGCGCACAGGATTTTGTCCCGTTTTTTGTAATCTAAATTTATAAAAACCAAATTATACTGCAGTTTAAACTCTATCGATATATACGACTTGGTTTACATACGAAACGCTGGAATGGACGACAGATGAGATCAGCAATGGCCGCCAAAAACGAACGGAACGAGACCGAACGAGCCGATAAATTCGCGAAAAAACCACGCCCCTTTCTCATTCGAACCAGTGAGGATTCGAGAGCGTATTAACACGGCGATGTCCCCTCCTTATAATACAACTCCTTGATGCCATCAAGGAGTTGTATTATAAGGAGGGGAAATCGAAGCCTTCGAGGCTAGACGTTCGGTGTAATGATGACGTCATAATGGAATTTCGGTTGGTGCTTCAATAATCGCGAACTTGGCGGCCATCATCGCTCTACCAATGGAATGAATGGAACAAACCATACATTGGGATCCTAAAAAAATAGTTGGGAAAAATGTAAACTTTAATATTAATTTTTTTAACAGCAGTGTTGGGAAGTAACTAACGGCACAGGGTGGCCATGCACACATATTAAGAAATAAATGCCATATTACTGTAATATATGTATCAGTTCAATACATTAATTAGTTACCTAGGTAACTCAATTATTAAACTGATTTAATTTTTAAACTGACTTCCCAAGCTTGGGTAGTCTTCTTCCGTCGCTTGTACAATTTGCAAAATGTGCACAGGATTTTGTCCCGTTTTTTGTAATCTGAATTAATATAAAACCAAATTATACTGCAGTTTAAACTATCGATATTGTGCTATGTACGACTTGGCTTACATACGAAACGCTGGAATGGACGACAGTTGAGATCAGCAATGGCCGCCAAAAATGAACGGAACGAGACCGAACGAGACGATAAATTCGCAAAAAAACCACGCCCCTCCCTCATTCGAACCGGGTGAGGATTCGAGAGTGTGTTAACATGGCGATGTCCCCTCCTTATAATACAACTCCTTGCTTCACATATCCCCAATTGGAACTACCTATCCATTTTCGAAATTAAAGATTTCAGAAATATGAACGGCATGTTCCAAATGAATTAGGTTCACAACAACTGCACCATTGCACCAAGGAGTTGGATATAGAAGGAGGACACATCGCCGTGTTGACACACTCTTGAATCCTCACACGGTGCTCATGAGAGAGGGGGTGTGGTTTTTTGAGAATGTATCTTCTCATTCCGTTCGTTTTTGGCCGCTATTGCTGATTTCATCTGTCATCCATTCCAAGTCGTATAGCACATATCGATAGAGTATACAGTACTGCAGTATAATTTGGTTGTTTAGTTAATTCAGATGAAATTGAATGCTTTAAGAGAACAATAAAACGGGACAAAATTCTATGCATTTGCAAATTGTAGAAGCGACGGAAAAAGACTACCCAAGCTTGGGAATAGTCAGTTTAATAAATCAGTTTAATCAATTAGTTACCTAGATAACAAATTTACTAAACTGATATTACAGACTGTATATGGCATTTATTTCTTAATATTGTGTGGCCAATCTGTGACATTATTTACTCCTAAATACTGCTGTTAATATAGCAGTTTACATTTCCCAACTATTATTTTAGGATACCAATGCATGCATGATTTGTTCCTTGCATTCTATTGGTCGAGCGATGATGGCCGCCAAGTTCGCGATTATTGAAGCACCATCCGAAATTCCATTATGACGTCATTACTACACCGAACATCTAGCCTCGCAGGCTTCCATTTCCCCTCCTTATTATACAACTCCTTGGGATCACATTTGGAAATGGAACACATTTATTAAATGGAACACATTTAGAAATGGAACACATTTATTAAATAGAACACATTTAGAAAAGGAACGCATTTAATACATGGAACACATTTGGAAATGGAACACATTTATTAAATGGAACACATTTAGAAAAGGAACGCATTTATTAAATGGAACACATTTAGAAATGGAATACATTTAGAAAAGGAACACATTTATCACATGGAACTCATTTGGAAATGGAACCAAGGAGTTAGATACTTAGGTTCAGGAGTGGCAACTGGCGGTAGGAGCTTCGTTACCTATGCGCTGTTTCCAGACATGCACTAATCGAT
>JAVBJR010000373.1:0-4487 GCA_031546965.1 Dysgonomonas sp. | reverse complement strand
AACTGCATGTTTTTCCATTGAATTGAGCTGCCAAAGTATATGTAAAAGAAAAAAGAAAGAAAGAAACAAAAGACAAACAATTGTTTCTATTTGCATTATTAGTAATGCAGGTAATGATTCAATAAATAAATTGTTTTAATTGGATCCTAAGGACAGTAAAATTTTGTTCCCATGATTGTAAATTGTTCTTCACAAAGGTGGTTAAAATTGTGATAAACTTACTAAAAGTACTGGCGGAAACATTCAAATACCTTAGGGCTGCAGTAATTATTTTTATAGCTCAGGTGAGCCCAATCATACCAGCAAAATCCTGCATGGGCGATCGCGAATGCGCAACAAAATGGCGGTAAGGCGTGGCTAAAAGACAAACGAGCGTGGCGCAAGTTCCAGACTCCAGCTGCCACTCCTGAACCGAAGGTTCTATAGTTCATTGCTCGGATTCTCAGTATTTTCAAGGTGATTCGGTTCTCAGGTTTTCCGCGCATCACAGATTGTTTTAATATTTTCAACTGGTTTCCAGGATATTAATGTTTTCCACAGTGTCCAGGTTTCCTATGATTCAGGTTAGGTTTCCCGGTTTCTCAGGTTTTCCATGATTCCCGGTTTCTCAGGGTTTCCATGACTTCCAGGTTTCTCAGGGTTTCCATGACTTCCAGGTTTCTCAGGTTTTCCATGACTTCCAGGTTTCTCAGGTTTTCCATGACTTCCAAGTTTCTCAGGTTTTCTATGACTTTCAGGTTTCTCAGGTTTTCCATGACTTCCAGGTTTCTCAGGTTTTCCATGACTTCCAGGCTTCTCAGGTTTTCCATGATTCCTGGTTTTTCAGGTTTTCCATGACAACCCGGTTTCTCAGGTTCCCATGATTGCCCAGGTTTATCAGGTTTTCCCAATTTTCCAGGTTTCTGTGATATCCAGGTTTCTCAGGTTTTCCATAATTCCCGGTTTCTCTGGTTTTCCATGACTTCCAGGTTTCTTAGGTTTTCCATTATTTCCAGGTTTTCCATGATTCCTGGTTTCTCAGGTTTTACATTATATCCAGGTTTCCATGATTTATAGGTTTTTCATAATTCAGTGGTTAGGTTAGGTTAGGTTTGGCTAGGTTAGGTTAGGGTTAGGTTAGGCTAGGCTAGGCTAGGCTAGGCTGGGCTGGGTGAGGAACAACTGTTAAGACGCGTTTATTGTTTGCGGTGCAATCTGCACAAATGCAACATTTTCTAATAGGAAAAATCCTCAGGTTTCTAAATCCGCCTTCGGAATTGACCCAGCTGTTACGTGTTCGGAGATATTCGACTTTTAGTGGAGGCATTCAAAGTGAAACTTTATTGTGTTTAGCTGTGGTTGTTTAGGTGCGAATGCGACGTCATCACCTCGCTACAGAAACTGTAGTTGAATCCTAACACGTAGAGCTGCCGTTGATGACGTCCCCTTCATTGGTATTTTATTTAGTTTGCTGTTGTGAATAAGCCATCATAGACATATATCGTCTTACAGATACCAATACGTAATAATATTGTAAATTGAATTTTCGGTAGTCAACTTTCTCTCTCGTTACTATTGTTTACTTCAAGTTATGTTACAGTCATTAACATTACTGACTTTGCGGACATGATGATTGTAATAATTATGTGCTTCGTTTTTGCAAATATGTATAGCAAAATGGGAAATGTAATTGCCAGACATTATTTTTACCTACAAACGTTTGCTGTGAAATTCTCTTTTGAGTTTAATTAAGGTTACCGTTAGCAGTTTTATATTTATACAAGTCTCGTTGTCACCTGTCAAATTTTGCATCGTGCATCAAATTTCCATTTGTAGAACGCTTCGTTTCTATGTACGAGTTCCGATTATGTATGTTTATGCTGAGTGACTTATATCATTGTCCCTGAATAAGGTACGCAATAAACATGCGTCTAACTTAGTTCACCGAAGAATTGGTGGCGCAGTGGTTAGAGCACTCGCCTTGTACCTCTGTGGGCCCGGGTTCGATCCTTGGTCTAGCTTGTGCAAAGGAGTTTTTCTAGTTATCCTGCCAGCTTGCGATGGGTTTTCTCCGGGTTCTCCGGTTTTCCCCGTCTTCTAATTAACTAGCATACCTTCATAGGGATTCGCTGTGGGCCCTAAAAAACTGTGCATTAAAAATGCTTGCGTGCAACCCATATGGGTCTACGGATTACGGGTTAGCGCGCTTGCTTGCTTGCTTGTGAAGTTAAGGAATGAGATAGGAAGGGGCCCCCGGGTTGACACACTTGATGGTGTATAGAACCCGTTAGCACTAGGATTATTAGGATTATTACTATAATCGTCAGCATTACGTGGAATTGTTTTATTTCTATAAGTTACATTTCATGATACAGTGCTGCGTGCACTTTCGGATAGCGTAGAATCATCAGTCTCACAATATAAAACTCAAATGCGCGGATATATTTGATAAACAAATTTATTGTTACGTATACGATTTATATAGCAATTGATATCATTTATGAATTTTTAATATTATTTTGTGCTCAATTCTGAGTGAATAACCACATTTTTATTTTCTATACTATTTACGGTGCAAAAGTTGTCATCTACAGTAACCCACCATAGGGTGTAGTTGTCCAGAATCATGGTGCTGGTGTTGTTGTTGCTCTTGTTGCTGTTGTTGCTCTTGTTGCTGTTCTTGGTGTTGTTGTTGCTCTTGTTGCTGTTGTTGCTGTTGTTGCTGTTCTTGGTGTTGTTGCTGCTGTTGTTGCTGTTGTTGCTGTTGTTGCTGTTCTTGGTGTTGATGCTGCTCTTATTGTTGCTGTTGCAGTGATTTCCTCTTCACTTTCATCTTGTTTTCCATGATCTTGTCCAAAGTGGTAATTGAATGAGCCGAAAAACCCGTAATTACTCCCATCGTTAATACCGTTTCCAGACTAGACAGTTTCCAGAAAAACACAACATAAATGAAGTACATTTATCAAATGTTCTCAGTTTACTGCATTTCATCCAATTAGTCTGTGTTTAACATTCCTCACTGCTTCAAAAGAGGAAAGAGTGGATGGAGGGGCGTGCCCATTTTATTTAATGGCTGTTTTGTTTTCAGAAACGTACGTTACGGTATAACTACTTTCAAAATTATGAAGTCTTTCATGAAAGGTGATGGTAGAATAAGTGTAAACGGCTTCATTGACAAACTGATTGCTAGTATAAATGCAAACACTTGAAAACTAGGCTGTTATTTGCAATTGAACACAATGTACGCACCCCTTTATTCATTCGCTTCTCGCGTTCCTATGAATTTCTACTGATATGTGACAGCTAAAAATTAGTTTATAGGACTGATATCATATTCCCAACTGAAAATACCAGGCAAAGCTTCTTCCTATTACAAGTGGAAATTTAACTCACGGCAACTTGATGAGGTAAACCGCGTTCCAGTTTCTCGGTCATGCTCCGTAACGATGGAATAGCCAAAATGAGTTGCATATCTGGAACAACACCCCTTCTGTCCTTTTGCAATACATGGATTGGAATTGCATTTATCATTGCACCCAATGACAATAATAAGATGAACTGCTTCATGTTATTCTACCAAGTAAACAAATCATAAATACGTAAAAAAATAAAATTACTTGAATTCCAATAACAAACTTCCTGTTTATACTTACCGATTAAAATGCTTTCACGTCCAATATTGACAATGTTAGTGACAGTATATGTCTGTATCACATTGTGACTTGGTATATATGCACGTAGAACACAATGACTTTTGACATGACACCACCAGCTCCGCAATATTATTTCCTCAATGTAAGCAGGTTTTACTAATGCAATGTAAGCATTTAACGATATTTCTCGATGTCAACATATTTTCTTATATTTTGGAACATTTTTCAACTGGCGAGGTATGGAGGCAGGTACTTTGTCTGCGGCAGTGAATCGAAAGCGTCGGTTCTAGTTGACAGTCCCAGCACGTGCTCTATTCAAGAATAGACTGAACAGTATACTATAAAATATATGCTACAATCATCAAGTAGTTATGTTAGACGAGGATCTCGAAAAGTCACAGTTGCAAGGTATGGTTAGACGTACTGGAAACCTAGAATTCATGCGGTAAGGAGAAGCAGAAGTTGCATATGGAAGACTCCCTAAGCATTCCTATTTACAAATATAGATAGTTTAATAACAATATTTTATTGCAAAAATTCGCATTTAACATAATGAATGATATAGTATTTATCATGCAAACAAATATTACTGTGTTCCAACAATGTCTGGTTTCTTTATCCAGCTGGAGTTGCAAGAGTTGGTAGAGTTGCAGGAGTTGCTGGAATTGTCAACCAGGACCGACGCTTCCGATTCGCTGCCACAGACAAATTACTTGCCTCCATACCGTGCCAGTTGAAAAATGTTTCAAAATATAAGAAATTATGTTGACATCGAGAAATATCGTTAAATGCTTACATTGCATAAGTAAAACCTGCTTACACTGAGGTAATAATATTGCAGACCTGGCAGTGTCA
>JAVBJR010000742.1:0-2563 GCA_031546965.1 Dysgonomonas sp. | reverse complement strand
CCACTGTCGTTGTGACCTCTGACCCAGCTCAGCTATTTTGACACTTCTCGTCAATTCAGCCTCCCCTTCATACAGGGTTCACGGTTTCGTAAACACTGATGCTGTTTCTTGGCCAACGTTCAAAGATGTCACCCTTTCTCCCTTCTATCCATTATACAGGGTGGTGCAAATGTCTGGACACATTCGTTATATGCACCTCCTCAAATACTGAACGTCCACAAATGATGGAGACAATTTGAGATATTAATAACTCTTTAGAATGTCAATGTAGGAATAAACGGTTTGCTGCATTGCAATCTACAACTCGTAAAGTTTTGTATAGTGATTGCTTAGTTTGTCAAAGTTCCTAGCAGAGGGCGCCATATAAGCTAACCATAAAAATTGCAACACCCATATGAGGGTTGATTTTCCCTCTCTCTGACGTCAAACGCATCACATCCGGTCACTCAAAAGTCAACTTATGAGCATTATAGCATAAGTAACATAAGGGGATTTAACTCTGAACACAATTAGTTGTGTTTTATAGTTAGCAGAATGCAAATATGCCACTGCAGTTAAGTGCCATTTGTGAACAAGAACTTCATAAATAAAAAACCATTAAGATCACTGTCCTATGGATGAATGGGACTACGTTAAGGACAAAGTTTATCGTAAGAAAGTGGCCAGCATTGTGGATTTAAAGGCACGGATATCAGCAGCCATCCAATCCATCACACTTACGTACTATGCTGAGAAATATGTGGTGTGAAATTGAATTCCTTTGGTTGTGTTGCACGCCACACACGTTGCCCATATTGAAGTTCTATAATATGTAATGAAACTTTAAATGTTGCAGATTACAATGTAGCAAACCATTTGTTGCTACATTGACAATCCAAAAAGATGTTGACATCTGAAAGTGTATCCATCATTTGTGGACACCCTACGTAAGTGCAATATAGGATTGCATGCCAAGCAGAGCAAACCGTGACATGTGTGTGCAGTTGCCGACTCTCATCTGCCTTGTTGTGATTTCCTAACAGCTGCTTTATGTTGTAGACACTAGTTGAGATGCTGAGCACTGGCGAACGAATGAACATGTTTGCACGTACGACTTAATGCCCTTTTGATGCATGTTACAGAATTTTGATTGAATGATATTGATCGATGTTTGCGTAACATTTTGACCCTATAAGCCAAGTTACTTCTTGTTGAACCCTATAGATAAAGTAAATGACTTTAAATAAAATTTCTACAGGCTGGGAGTAGAATGATCACCAGGGAGCGAGTTTTCGTCAGTAATTAACATTAAAAAATTCATCAGACTTTTTGGATTCCATTATTGCTACTGTGGTTTGTTGTAAATGCCAATTCATCATGTGAGAACCAGAGGGCGCTATGTACATAGACTGCAGTTCTGAGATAATCCACTACGAAAGTAGTGAAAAGTATTAGAAAGCAGCAGTTAGAACCACATGCGTTTGTTAACTGCATCTCTAATTATCTTTTAAAGTTTACAAACTGGGTTTCAGCATGTAGTACCAAATTAGATAACAAAATCCATCAAAATCTCCTTTTTTCAAAAATGTTAGAGAGAACCCTCTGGTTTTCATGCGACAAATTGTCAGTTTATCTGACACAGGCCTCGAAATATCAGGAAAAAATTGCATAGCAATAACTGCTACCCAAAATACAAATTGATTAGCAATTAGCAATAAACGTGTAGCAAATTGAAATGATTGACTAATTTAATTCAGAGAAAAAAAGAACAAAATTTTATTCATTTAGGCTGTATGCCTATAAAATGCGGGTATGTAGCATTTTATAACATTTTAGACTGTTTTATACATCATTTTCCATTTCTGAGTCAGAATTAACATCAGACTTGTCACTGTTTGTACTCAAAGAGTTTAGAGCGCTTTCGTTTGCTGCTGTTTGCATTGCTGTCGATGCATAGCAACAACAGCGATGCAAATTTATTTTTGTATCGCGAACTTGAAAATTTGTGGAGCAAATTGCGAGGCGATACCGCTTATTTCGAGCCCTGTGACATCATGCTATCGTCCTGAAGACGGCTATGTGTTGTAGCTGAAACTTGTAGACGGAATCGTCATTAAATTTTATGAGGAAAGATTTGCGTATTGTTGATTTGCAACTTCGTATATCCACACCAAACATGATTGGTATTGCGGGAGATGGCTGTTGGTCGCAAGCTTTGACTGTGCTGTGTGAAATTGCTGACGTGTCCATGCCCATTGAAAAGAAGAAAGAAGTATTTGGTGAAAAGTGATGGGGAAGTGGGAGAGATGAACAACGTGGCAGAAATTGAAAGGAGATAGCGTGATAACGAGCAAAGGATTGGAGAAAGCTTTTGGAAAACAAGAGGGAAAGCGGTTGAAAATAAGGCGAAATCTTAATGACCCTGGCAACACGAACATGCAACGTGGAAGTAGTACGTGTCTAGCTGTGTCTGCGCAGCAACAAACAACCTTTAGTGGTAATCCGCAAACAGCGAAGCAAAGTGGTGGTTAAATTATGGAAGACGGACCAAGAGCAGGCCGCTTGTCATGTCTGAATCCGGAGA
>JAVBJR010000034.1:0-3277 GCA_031546965.1 Dysgonomonas sp. | reverse complement strand
TATGACATTTCCGGTGAAGTAGTATTATTTATTTTATTTCCACACGGATGTGCAACGTGTCCACATCATATGAGTGAAATCCAGACCTCAGTAGGGGATGTTAATTTAGTTTTTTTTTTTAATTAATATATCAAAGTGGAGTATTTCTAAAAAAAAAAAAAAGCAAACATTTTAAAAACAAATTGAAATTCTGACTTAACAAACATATACATACAGTATATCCATTTACAACTTAACTTCATTGCAAATTATGTTAGAAACAAATAGAAATAAATTGGAACTGAGTGAAATGGAAATTTGATATTGTTTTTATCTGTAATTAGGCATAAAATTAATTAGGGTTAAAAGCAATTTGACTTGTAACTCTAAAATGTAAGGATATATTATTCCTATTTTTTTTTTAAATTTTAACAGTACTTTTTTGGCAGCTAGTAGTGGTACAGATAGTGTAGTATTAAAAACAGATTATACAAAGTGTTCTCATTTTTTATTATAATTATAAACGAACACAAATCACATAAATGAAATCATTTAAGTGTTCATTATACAGGTCATATCTAAAATGGAAACATGGAGTCGGTTTTATTACACGTAACTACAGTAACGAAGATAAGAAGTTATAAGCTGACAAATTTCTCCCGTTTGTTGTATTTTAGTGGGCGTTATTGTTTTTGACGGTTTTTGAATGCCATACATAACCGATTTTCGGATTTTCATTCGGATTTCCTGCACATTTCTCGCTTTTAGAAATTACGTTTTACGGTGATTATATGGGGTGGAAGTGTTTTTTTAGGAAGCCAATGACGAAGCATCTGCCACTCCCCAGTATATACAGATTTCAGCGACGCAACCGTTTTTATTATAGAGGTGTTTCTTTCAGACAGCCAAGAAACATTTCGCTATAATGGCGAATTCTGAACGCATTTCTTCGATATTACTCACCCAGTGCCATTGTCTATAACGCATGCCGGTAATCTTCCAGCCATTCTTTGTTGGCCCCTAGAGAACAATCTCTATAGAACGTGCATAAATCCAGCTACGAACTCGAAGAGGCAAGAGGCGGAACGGAAACTACAACACGTGAGACTTCAATATGGCGGCGTCAGACAGGAAGCGGTTGCACATTTCCAACGCAGACTATGCGCAGACACAACCGATATAAACGAACCGCGACGCTCCAGCCACCTGGCGGACAGCATGTCAAACATGCAAAACTCAGTGATCGCCACCTGGCGGACAGCAAGTCAAACTAGGCGATCGCCACCTAGCGGATGAAGTTCCAACTATTACTTCGTACCGTCATACAAAGGGGGATTAAGGTGGATAACCGCGTATTTTGGTATCTATCAGCTGCACTAGGGGGCGCTGTATTTTATCACGGGTGCACACATTGGTGCACAGCATCGAAAAACGATTCAATTAACTATTTTATATTCCTGATTCTGCCCTGTACTGTTCTGAATAGCTGTTATTATTCATGGGAGATTATTTTCAAAGGAATATAACGAAAAATAAAACTCGTTTTTGTATGATTTTAAGGAATTAAAAATTGAATTATTTATTTTCTTCGATCAGACTACATGATAAATAAATTAATTCACAAGCACACAATTATAATATAGTTGGAAATATACACATGTATTAAATTTACATAGGCGAACCTCCTAACTTAATCACCCCTTCGAACTTTAACTAGCACTAATAATTTTTTAAACTAATTTCTACAGATTTTGTTAACTTAATTTCTTTATATTCATTATCTTTAAATTCTTTGTGTATAGTTTCAACATTGGTTTCAATTTCATATTTTATAAAACTCAGTTCACCTTTAATAACAATTTTAAGGATTATATTATAATATATTATATAAGGTATATTGTATATTATATAAGGTAATGTAACATTGTTATAGTGCTATATATAAAAAATGCAAGTATAAAATTCATTATAAATTTCATCTTTCTGATAACCCATGTAATTAAATTAATATTGTGACATTAGGACTGCAAATTAAATACTGGAAAACTTATTTATTCAGTTAATTTTTTGGTTTTTATATTTTTTAGCAAAATCCTTTAATTTATACAATACAGTACACTTCTTTTTATAATTGCAGTTCTCAATTTCTTATAATATGTACCAGAATTGAGATCAATTTTCAATTGATTACTGCCAGCACAATGAAACTAGGAAACCCACATCTCACATGCCACTGTAAATTATATTGGTACATGGGAGACAAACAAGTTTGCTGAATGGGAGCATCTATAAATTATACTAATAGACAAGTTCCATAATTCTGCACGCACATACTCCATTTTTTAAGTGTCATGCATCTGGTTTTTAAGTTGTCATCACATAGGATTATTTCATTGCAATATCAAATTTCACTTTGTAACACATATTACACATAAAACTCAGCTTTAAAATTGAAAACAGTTGCAGGATGTGGACAACAAGGTGTTGTATTTTTTAAATATATATTATAGTACTACCTCTAAGAAAATTCCCCCCTCGTGAAAGTATGCGAGGACATAACCTACATTCTCAATTCAGCAGAGCAAATAATGAAACAGCAACATTCACCAATTAATTGACACCAACATGCGAGTAGAATCCACAAACAAAGTTACTTGGCTAGAAAAAAAAATTTCAGCTGGAAAAAGTTATTTTCTTGTACAAACTCCAACTGAGAATGTTGCCTACTGTACACGTCAACATGTATAATGATAACTTACAGCAAGCTTACATCAATTTAAGCTTACAGTGTCCATGCACACTATGTGGGACCTTGAACAGTTTCCAAATTAATTTGACAACAAGAATTGTGGCCACCATGCAGTGCACTGAATTTCCACAACATTTTTGCTTCCAAATTTGCCTACATGTTTACAAGTGACTGATTTCAAGAAAGGCTGGCTTTGTTATAAAAGTTTTCAACATGGGTCATCGAGCCGTGCGATCAAAAATTTCACCAACATCAAATGCCGAGTAGCATATCAGTAAATAAGAGCACAATGAACAAAGAAAGGTTGTAATTACAGTCTGGCCATTATCCCATTATCCCTATAATCTAATGTGCACAATGATGGCATAATTAGCACGCGGCACTCAAAATATGCCAGCACTTTTCAAATATACAAAGTAACTTGATATATAGAATTCTGAAAAAGTTGTTTAAGCAATTGCTAAGTTAGCAATTGTCACATTCTCAGTAGCAATTTTTCATTATACTTGTTCAAAATCAGGTCTTCATTAAATGATAATACTTAAAAAA
>JAVBJR010000360.1:0-6148 GCA_031546965.1 Dysgonomonas sp. | reverse complement strand
TGCGTACCAAACACATGAAAGTAATAAGATGCAAGGTCTGGGCCATGCATTTTGCTAAATTCTTTATGAATTTTGGTAACACTTGTTCTTTGGAAGGTCCTTCCAAATTGAAAGTTTTGAAGTCCACGCATGCAAAAAGTGGAACCTTTGCTGAAAACCATAAAGATTTCAGCAAAGTGTACAGTCCAGACCTTGCACCTTATATGAATGCTATGTGTTCCGTCCAATGAAAAGGACCTATTCAAGAAGTAGATGAAGATGTCCAAAATTGGGCTCAAGAATGATTATAGAAGATTAACATAAGTGAATAAATAAATTTGGAAATTACATGGAAAATAGGTAAAGATATTTATTTACTTTGTAACAAAAAATAGGATAACCGGAATTGCACATTACTTTATTTTTTTTTTAAATAATTGCAACTAACTTTTTGACTGCGTCTAGTCTGTGATGTTACTAATGCAAACGTCTAAAAATGTGAGGCACTGCCTTAATACAGCAAAAAATGAAAATGTAGTGTCCCATTAAAGTTTGCAAAGGCTGTAAAATGAGGCCGCTTATTTTATAAGTCCCTATGAGGGAGTGAGCAGTCCAGGTATACTCGTCCAATATATCAGTAAGTAGTCGTGTACAACTATTATGGAACTAGCATTACTACCTGGTGGTTCTACGCGAAAATAAAAGCAAAATAGACTAGAAATTCTACCAGATTACAGGGTTCCAATAAGAAGAGCATTAAAAAATGTCCATACTTTTTACAAAACTTCTCCATACTTTAATAGCGATTTTCCAGACCCTTAAAGGACATCTAGCAGGGTATTTTTTGATATTTTTGATTCTGCCGGTAATTTTCCTTTATTTTCATTGCATTTTTATGATACTTGTCCCAAAACATGAGATTTTTCTATGCAGTACTTTTCCCAGAATAAATTCATTGAAAAGTAACGTTCGGGAGCACGGTTTTGTTAGGTACCTTGAAACTTTAACTACCTGAAGAAAAGTCATTAAGAAAGCAAGTGGTGAAGCAAAATCTCTGTGGAAATTGGTAAAAAAAGTTATAAGCCGTCAAAGTTTGATCGTAGGTTTATGCAGACTTCCATACTTGATGTCCCCCTATCCAGAAAGCCAGGGGGACATCCAGTAAGGGAGTCTGCATAAACCTTTTCAATGAATTTATTCAGGGAAAAGTACTGCATAGAAAAATCTAATGTTTTGGGACAAGTATCATAAAAATGCAATGAAAATAAAGGAAAATTACCGGCAGAATCAAAAATATCAAAAAATACCCTGCTAGATGTCCTTTAAATTCGACAAGTAAATAACAATGTGCAAGAAGAATACAGCAAAATCATCTCCCATATATAGGATGAGTTTTATGTTCGGATCCCACTTATAACGTCTAACGTATTCACGACAAGTCAGAAATTTACGGGAGTGAATAGGAAGTGCCGTATGCCAGTCCCGACGTCATCATCAAGGTCATCCGTGTTCTAACTTTTTAACCCTTGAAGATTGGTCACAATTTCGAATTAGACAATTGAAGAGCATATCCAATTTTGTTGATAAAAATTAATTTCAGAAAGTTTGATACATTTATAACCCATACAGAAATTTTTGAAATGTGGGGCTTCAATATGAATGCTGTGCGCTGCAGTGCTGTAACACTTCATTTGCTAAGGTACATATGGGGTTCCATACCCACATGAATATCTATCTTTTCTCTTGCATATTACTATCTCGCCCAATTTGGGAATCGACCAGCATCAGAGAAAATATTATTTAAGACACGGCGTATACGTTTCAGCCTTATGGCCTCGTCAGGTATCTAGGTATACACAATGTTTTAATGTCAGCACAGGGGTTCGAACTCACCACCATCATCACAACAGTGAGAGGATGGTGGTTTAGCCAACAAAGCTACAACACCATCGTTACAAGCGATGTGTTACAAAGCAGCAATGTGGTTCGAACTTTTTAACACCTAACGTGCTAACCCACAAGGGTGCGCAAATGTCAGATCAGCAATGTTTAGAACATTTGGCGGGTGCTGTGAGCAACTGGATATAGGTACATATGGGGTTCCATACTCACAAGAATATCTTTTCTGTTACATATGATACTAAAGCCTGTTTTCCATGCAAGCGTTTTTGCGTTAGCGTTTGCGTTTGCCGCGCCGTCATGAAAAACGCAAATAGCAAAAACGCTCCGCTTCGGTTATTTCCATGCGAGCGACTCACGACACGCCCCCTGCAGCCGATTGGCTGTGTAAAGATGGATGGTCACGCGTTTCCGGATGGCGCCGCCCACCAGATATTCCTCGCATCCTGATTGGTTCGGGCTAGCGGCGGTGACGCAAATATCCAACTGGCTGGATATTTGCGTTTTCAGTTGCGTTCTGAGTTGTGGCGAGCGTTGCGTTTTGCGTTTCGCATGGAAATAGAAAAACGCTCGCCGAAAACGCAAACGCTTCCGCAAACGCTTGAAAAACGCTAGCATGGAAAACAGGCTTAAGGGTTAGCACCTTGGACAAGATGTGGCTACATTTGTCTGGCTTTCTGTGAAATACAGTGAAACCTGTCTTAAGCACCACTTGTATTAAGGGACGACCTTCTTCTTAGGACCGATTTTGCTCAGTCCCGTGGATCGCCATAGGATTTAACATGGTGAGCGGACCACCTTGCCAAACGCGGCCAAGGACCATGATATTTGAGACCCAAATTGCTGAAAACCTGTCAAATGGGGCACTTCTCTCAAAAGTTGGATCAAAATCCCAGAGGTTCATGTACATTTTGGGGAACTTTGGCATAGGTTTAACATCATCACGCACCCCTCACAGCCATCAAGTAAACGTGAACGTAGTTTTCACCTTTGCAGATGACCAAGTTAGGAAGATGCTCCCCCGTTTCTTGTGTACACTCAAAATCGTAGTAGAAGCGTACAGGGGTGAGCAACTTCCTTTCAACGTTGGCCACCGTGTTGTCCTCCTTTTGCATCTAACAAAGGTGGTCATGCGCGACGTATTTTTACAAACATGACATTTTTTCTTAAAACATTTTCCACTCCCCTATGCCCGGAGATATTGCATGTTTTGCATCACATTTTGACACCACATATCATTCCAGATATGTGCAACCCAAAGCATTCATCGTTGTAGAAAAAGCTTACATATACAACATCATTATTACATTTTTGTGATTATTATAATTTATTATGAAGTGGCTTACCGATTGCAGTCATCGCAATGGATCGTTGTGTCTACTTCCGTGTGCGTATAGTCGGTTGACTTGCATGCGTAGCAAGCCATCGTACAACAATGCCGTCTAAGATCATTTCATGGTGCCAAACAGGTATTGCACACATACGAGCAACCATGAAACCCCGTTAGGCTCATGATTGCATCGTAGTGATTGTTGTGATAGAAGAGTGCCAATCGATCTGTATTAGTAAAATCAATTGTTAGATTAAATCTACATTTATATTTATCCCAATGTACACTTTATCTTACCAGGTTTAGCTGGGCCTGTGAAGATGTGTTTGTTTCCCAAATGTGCTGCGTAAATAAGGATTTGAAAGTCTGATAGGTATTCCTGAAATTTTTGGGCCTCTTCAATTCCACATGGTCCTATGGGAACTCCAGCAGTGGTGTGGAGCGATTTGGCTTCAGTCATTTGCAAGAGATTTCTACTATCGCGAATTACTTTGTATCACATCAGGTTTTCCACAGTTTTTTGTTTATTTGCTGTAACACTGGCGATGCCTACTACAAGAGCTCTTGCCATGCAGATCTCGTCGTTGTTGTTGATTGTAACCATCGATCTTTTTTACAGTTCCATTCTGCGATGTTCATAGTAGTGCGGTTTTTCAAGTTTTCTCGTCCACTTCCCGGTTGCAGCAAGTGTACGCGTATTATATTAATGCGCACTTCTCCGCCTTCGATCAAAATTTTCTCATTGGATTTCAATATTTCGCCATAGATGAGATTGCACGGTTAACTTCAAAATCTGCACAATTCACAAACGGTCCATTATACGGGTTGCTAAGTCCATCAGCATCCATGTAGACACGTATTTTAGAGTTATCAATGGAAGGGCCTAAAACATCTGTAAAGATCTCTCCCAGGATTTGATGGACTTTTATTGGGAACTCCTCGGATTTCAATGTGCAGATATTTCAAAATCGCACTTTGTGGTCGTGGCTCTCCATATTAAATTTACGACCAATAGATCGCTTGACTTCATTGAGCTCATAGTATTTTTTCACGGAGTTGTCGTCAACGTCATATATGTTTTCACCAATCTCGATGTTTTCAGGGTTTGAAATTTCCATGCAGTATGGTTTTTACGTTTCTCAATTGAAATTCGTTGCTGCTTTTTTGGTCGATCGGACATCATGTCGTTTGACATATGCTTTCCCATTCCATACGGTCCTGGGTTTGGTGCATTAAGGTCTTGTTCACCACAACCAGTTTGGCAGCTTATCTATTATATAGTTTCAAACTAAGTTATTCTCATTCACAAATACATCATAGATTATCATTATGTTTACCACTTTATCTGGTTTGTTGACAGACATGACCTTCATTGCATTAGCTGGCTCATCAAATGGCATTGCCTACACATTTTATTGTTTTATTATGCACACACGCACGCACCTATGCACAAACACACACACACACACACACACACACACACACATTTGCAAAGAACACATGCGCCTAAATGTTGTTCATACCATTGTGGCCATTAGCTCATCCATTTCCTATAAATATATCCCATTATATTATTTAGGCTTTATTGTATTGTTGAATGTAATTATAATAAGTTGCATACCGAGTCATAGTGAATGTCCTGTGATGTGACATCTCGTGGCCAAAAATCACAATCATTAGACGAATCGGCGATATTATAACCGTTTTCCTAGCATTTATATATGTATATATTTATATATATTTACAGTATTGTACTGACCTATTCATGAATAACATAGAAAACACTTACATTTGATCCATTAGAATGCTCCATTGCTGTAGTTTTAAAGGGGTAGTTGAAAATGAACTTTCTGGCTGACAAACACTTTTGTTAGCAGATGTACAACTGATTTTGTATATTTACCATAAGGCTTTTTATACACTTCTAACCAATGTTAAAGTATAAGGGAGGGCCTTCCTTAAGGGGATTTTCAACACTTGTTTTGGGGACGCTTTGAGGCGCTAGACGGCGCCACTGTTTTGCATGTTATCTAATGGCAACTATTTTTTCCATGTTTCTGGAAAAAACTTGAAATCCTGCAGTTGTGATAATGCGCATGTAGATGTATGTTTATGTAGTGCATGGGATGACGAAGAGTTTTTTCAGGAATTGTAAATATTTTAATTTTAATCGAATTTCAAAGAATTGGTGTATACCGAGACTTTCAATAAATTATGGGCCAATCCAGTTTCACTAAAAATGGTTATAATTCAAAAATTCAAAATGGGATTTCACATTAAAAATTCCCATCATTCCATTGCTGCAAATGAAAAGAACAAAAAACTATTTACAAAAAATTGACATAAAAATAATTTGCCTAGTTCAAAATGGAAAGGTAATTACTTCCTGGTTCAGGGGTAGAGGGGTCAGAGGCCAGGGACCAGGGACTGATTCTAATTGCAGGTGGGTAATTTGATAGCTTTACTGCCCAAGGGTCTTCTGATTATTTGTGTCCTACATTTATTCATCATTTAGCTAAATAAATGTTTCCCTCCTTTGCTAGTTTATTTCACTGAATGGTGAATGTAAAAATGTCATTATTCATATTTACATGAATACTATTAGGAATCTAGTGGTGAGCATGATGTGCTGATCAAATTTTATTAGTGCTACATACGCTGCAATATTTATCATTTGACTATGCTCCAAGTATCTGAACATTTTATTCAGAACTGAAAATAGTTCTAATAACATTCCATATAAATAGATCATGAGCCTAATCACATCCCTGATGCAAACCAGCATCATTCCAAATGTAGCTAGTTTTCATTATACAGGATGAACATGAAGTCAGGAAACTTTGCTAATATATTTTGAACTGTGGTAGATAGGGGAATGGTGATGTGGTGGTTGAATAGGATGTAATACAGTCCTGAACGAATGGTGCATTCCAGATTGCC
>JAVBJR010000569.1:0-3371 GCA_031546965.1 Dysgonomonas sp. | reverse complement strand
CCCTCCGCGTTCTCGATAGTATAAAAGGGCACGTGCCCATACTAAAATTGTCATTCTGATGATCTCGCTCTCAAGCTGTGCATCAGGGCCCTTGATCCATGCGTGTGAATACGGTGCAAGACTCTACATCGCCGATCAAGAGCATATTTTCCCTAATGCTTGCGGTTCAATACCGTACGTCGGAGAAATGCTAATATATTCGAAATGTTGTACTCTTTATTGTTTTGTGCTACAACAAAATGTTTGCCTTAATAATACGACTTCATTTCATTCGCGTCGACCTTCTTGTCTCGATACAAGTTAAAACACCTAGAGGAGGAGCCCAACCTAAAAACTCTGTTGCACCATTCAGAGCGAACCGTGACAGTAGGTCAATGATGTTACAATACTCGGCGCTACTTATGGAACTGAGTATTTAAAAGGATGAATAAATGATAGAAAGTAGAAGGTAATAACGGTATTTAATAAATGCAAACAACACAACACCAAAAGACCTTGGCAGGACACGAATCGATCATGAACAATTCCTGGATTCACCGGGTACAAACCGACTAAATATGGACAATAAACACCGTGCATACGGAAATAATGCAACCCCAAAAATACCTCTTAAGTGAGGTGAATAAAACACCCACTGCTCACCCGGTCCTTGCTGCGGAGAACCACTCACAAATTCACAACTGCATACAAAACTCGCACACTCTTGACCACAATTGGACTCAACCGACTCAGTCTGTGGAGGTACGGTGACTAGTTGCCACCCTAGATCAATCCCTCGTAGGTTGGGTGGAGGTGTTTTGTACACTTGCCCACGACCTATGCCCCGCAGGCCTGCTGAAAACAGGTTGGGCTGCTACTGCTGTGGAATCTCTGGTGGGGGCTGCGATGGGTGGTGATCTCCCTCAAAGATCTCCGTAGCGTCACTATCTGTGTCATCGTCGGCTTCTATTTCTGGATCGGCTGCTTGGGCTGCTTGGGCTGCTTGTCTAGCTGCCTGGTCTGCATCATTTGAAGCACGTAGTATTGTCTAAAAAATAAAGGAATGTTTCTCACGTATTTTAAAACAAAAGAAAAAAGCAACTCCATGCTTACCCTCTGATGCACATTATCCAACATGCATACAAGTTGGTTTTTATTGCAACTGAAATTAAAAAAAAATAATAATAATAAAATAAAATAACTTATATAGCATAATAAAACACAAAACAGAACAAATGAAAACAAAACAACACTAAACTAAACAGTACAAATGCCAAAAAAAAACACAAACTAAACGGAACAAATGCCAAAAAACACAAACTAAACAGAACAAATGCAAAGAAACAAAAACCAAACAGAACCATACAACAAAAAACTAAACAGAACAAATGGAAACAAAACACTAAAAAATGCATAACAAAGCAGAACAAATCATAACCGAAATAGTTATACTTGCATAGTTTTTGGCATATGTCATGAGGTATGACATCTGTAAACCCAATTGTAGGTATTAAGTTGTTAATTTGGTATGAAAGTGGAGTCAGTTCAGCGACCATTTTCCTCAAGTTGACACATCGGTAGTCCATGTTGTATGTATGTATTGACTTCAGTAAATGTAGCCTTATATATTTTGCTAGCGTATATAGTAAGACCCAAGCTTGCCCTGAGTCAAATAATTGGCCTAGTTTGGCCCCATGTAAAAGTGAGCAGTGGGGGTTTCATCGTGTCCCTAACTGATTAATAGGGCTTTGTGTACAGATTTCCTCGGATGTTTCAGAATATAAAATACATTTTAAAAATTGTGGAATGTAAGATAACTGTTGGTGGGGAGACAAAATTGCAATATAAAAAGTAAACGAAAAACCCACCTAAGTATAATTTCCAAACTGAAAATACATTTTAAAACTACAGTGGAATGTAAGATACCTGTCAGTAGGGGAAATATAATTGCAATATAAAAAGTAAAAGTAAATGGAAAAAAAAACACACCTAAGTATAATTCCCATACTGAAAATACACATTAATAAAATGGTAATATACAGTGTACTCATATTGCTTAGAAGGGGAGATGCTATAACAGGAGGTGAGACTGACATGCTGCTGGACAGTATCAATTTTTATGTCAAATGAAGAGAGTGAAATTTGAAGGAAGTTTCTGTTCCAAGTTGCTGTTCTATCCTAAAACATGATTTATCCTTATAACTAAAAGCTGAAATCTCTGTCTGTCCACAGAGAATCTGATAAAACGTAAATAAAAAAAATAAATAAAGGACCTACGGCGCTTCAAGCAAAGGGCGTACTGCCACAGTTTGTGTTTTATGACATCCGGTCGAATATGTATTGTTCTATATTTACATGTAACATTGCTGTATCGAACGTGTATTATTCTATATTTACATGTATCGTTGCTGTAACGAACATGTATTATTCTATATTTACATGTATCGTTACTGTATCGAACGTGTATTCCTGAATAATTACATGTATCGTTCCTGTATCGAACAGGTATTCTTCAATAACTACATGTATTGTTACTGTATCGAACATGTATTGATCTATATTTACATGTATTGTTGCTGTATCGAACGTGTATTATTCTATATTTACATGTATCATTACTGTATCGAACATGTATTCCTAAATAATGACATGTATGGTTACAGTATCCTTATAACTAAAAGCTGAAATCTCTGTCTGTCCGCAGAGAATCTGATAAAGCGCAAACTGCGGCAGAACACCGTTTGCTTGAAGCGCCGTTACTTGGATCCTTTATAACTAAAAACCTTTATAATCCTTATATTATACATGTATCGTTCCTGTATCGAACATGTATTCCTGAATAACTAACTACATGTATTGTTATTGTATCGAACATGTATTCCTGATTAACTACATGTATTGTTACTGTATCGAACATGTATTGTTCTATATTTACATGTCTTGTTACTGTATCGAACATGCATTGTTCTATATTTACATGTATCGTAACTGCATCGAACATGCATTGTTCTATATCTGCATGTATCATGCTGCATACAACATGTATTGTTCTATATTCACATGTATCACTACCACATCGAACATGTATTCCTGAATAATGACATGTGTCGTTACTGTATCGAACATGTATTATTCTATATTTACATGTATCGTGACTGTATTGAACATGTATTGTTCCATATTTACATGTGTTGTTACTGTGTCGAACATGTATTCCTCAATAACTACATGTATCATTACTGTATCAAACATGCATTCCTGAATAATTACATGTATCATTACTGTTTCGAACATGTATTATTCTATATTTACATGTATCGTTGCTGTATCCAACATGTTTTCCTGAATAATTACATGTATTATTACTGTATCAAACATGTATTTCTGAATAA
>JAVBJR010000700.1:0-7139 GCA_031546965.1 Dysgonomonas sp. | reverse complement strand
AAGGGGAGAGATATTTCCAAAATTATAAATGTTATTATTGCCCCGATTACCGACTATTGTTGTCTTACCATCATTAAATTTACTAAATTGTCTCTTACTGAAAAACGACTCCACTGAATCTTTATTGATAAGTAACAAGGTTGGAGGTCTGCCTAAGTCATATTTAGAGTTGACCTCAGATTCTTTTTCGGTATAACCTTTCAGCGTAAATATAGCGGTATTGATGCTTTTGCCACCTTTTTTTGCCATATTGGCTTTAATTTGATTGATAGGAAAAACAACCTCGGTACACACTCCGGCAGGAGTTTTAAAGTATGTGACTGTTGTATCACTAAATAATTTAGGCGGATTTATATTCTTAATTTGGTTCAACTGCATTACCTCAGGGGTCACACTCAACGAAAATACTGCTCTGCGGATAGTGTCGACTGTTTTGTTGTAGTTACCCTTAACATCATTGTATTTATAATAAATATCCATGGAGGTATAAAGTACTTTTATCAAACTGCCCGAACCAAAATTTGTTGTAACATAAGTGCCTTTAAAAAATTTGTTGAAAGATTCTCTATCTGTAAATTTTTTCTCTTTCCAACCGTTGTATATTCTTTCTCCGAAAGCAATTGGCAAATCAGCAATAATTTCACGCTGATTTGTGGAAGATGCAATTTTCTTAGCCCCACTTATAGTATAAGCTTGACTGGTTAAAGGTGTCGGATTATTTCCTATATACTTGCTAGGATCTACATTTGTATAAAAGTTCTGCGGAATTGCTTTGGTTGCTTCATACACTACCAATCCCATAGGAGCAAGCGAATCGCCACTATAAGTATTAAAGTCAATGGCAAATTGTACCGAATCTATTTGAAGCAAATTATCTTGGAACTTACCTCCTTCAGGATAGAAATATTGACATAGGTAGTCTGATTTTATGGTACCAAACAGATTATCTTCGTATTTACCTAATACCCCATTGATGGTTCGCGCATATATTGAATCTTGCGGAATGGTTCTTGCCTTTACAGGTACTGTATCTGTTGCTGTGAGAATACCATCACCGGGAGGTTGTATTGTTCCTCCAATGTTGTTTATATTGTCGTCACAAGATGCAAAAGCTAATGCTATGAAACAAAAAACTATGGCGAATATGGATTTTACTTTCATTCTGTTTTTAAATTACATTTTGGTTGTCCAAAGATCAGAAAAAATACGTAGCTGCAAAAACAAAAAAACAAATTTCAACATTTTTATGAATTTGTAGAATTACAAGGTATCATAAAACTGGTTTATAGCTTCTGCCGATTCGTCTACATTTCCTTGATAGGGAAGAAATTTGACTTTGTTATTATTGATATAATCTAGTAAGGCTGGATTTACTGTTTCTGCTGTTTGAATAACACCATCGGCATATTTCATTGCAAAATTAGTTAGCTTAACATAGTTAATTTCTTCGCCAGTGGTCAGGTCTTTGGTATATTTATCTGTAATTCCGGCAAGTTTAAGTTTCGAGCTGAACTTATCGGAGAAAGGTTGCTTAAAATCGTCGTTATATAATGAGTAAACCACCTTTGCATCTTTAAAACAAGGATCGTCGGCAAATGCTGTTTTTATATATAATGGAGTTAGGGCGGTCATCCATCCGTGACAATGTATCACATCGGGAATCCAGCGGAGTTTTTTTATTGTTTCCAATACACCTCTGACGTAAAAAATGCAGCGTTCGTCGTTATCAGTGAATTCTTTTCCGTCATCATCTGCTATTGTATTCTTTCTGCTGAAAAAATCATCATTGTCAATAAAGTATACCTGCATACGAGCAGCTTGTATAGAAGCTACTTTGATAATAAGAGGGTGATCAGTGTCGTCAATGATCAAATTCATCCCCGATAACCGTATAACTTCGTGCAACTGATTGCGACGCTCATTGATATTGCCGAATTTGGGCATGAAAGTCCTGATTTCTTTGCCTTTGTCTTGTATTGCCTGAGGTAAATATCTGCAAGTATCAGCTAGTAGAGATTCGGGTAAATAAGGAGTAATTTCTTGTGTAATAAATAAAACTCTTTTTATGCTCATTTGTATGCTTCTTCAATTATATGAAAGTACAAAGATAATAAAAAAAAAATTGGTTTTGAGCAATTTTATGGGAATGAAAATTTGCAGGGGTTTAGTTAAACACTATTTTCTACAAAATGAAATCTTTCTAAAATTTTATTTCTCATAAAAAATTACTTGCTTTGCACAATCTAATAAAAGGTCAGTTTAGGTAAAATTTTATGGTAACTGTATATACTACTAAGGATCTGCAACAGGCAGTGTCGGCGGTTAAAAATGAAGGTAAAACGGTAGGGTTTGTCCCCACAATGGGAGCCTTGCACGAAGGACATGTGTCGTTGGTCAAAAAATGCTGCGAGCAGAACGATGTGTGCGTGGTTAGTATTTTTGTAAATCCCACGCAATTTAATAATCCGGCTGATCTCGAAAAATATCCCCGTACATTGGAACAAGATAGCGAAGCTTTGGCAAAAGCCGGAGCCGATATCGTTTTTGTACCATCGGTAGAAGAGATATATCCCGAACCCGATACCCGCCAGTTCGATTTCGGACAATTGGACAAGGTTATGGAGGGCAAATTTCGCCCAGGACACTTCAATGGAGTGGCTCAGGTGGTAAGCCGTTTGTTTGACATCGTGAAACCCGATAGAGCTTATTTTGGCGAAAAAGATTTCCAACAATTGGCTATTATCAGACAGATGGTTCGTCAATTGGATCTTCGGGTCGAAATAGTACCCATGCCCATCATGCGCGAAGATAGCGGATTGGCTATGAGCAGTCGCAATCAGCGTTTGACGGAGAATCAAAGGGAAACAGCAGCCAATATATATCGGATATTATCTGAAAGTAAAAGACTCTGTAAACAAAAAACGGTAGGCGAAATTAGATCTTTGGTTATCGACCAAATCAATAAGATAGATCACTTACAAGTTGAGTACTTCGAGATTGTAGACGGAAACACCTTGCAGCAAATATCAGACTGGAAAGATACCGATTATGCAGTAGGCTGCATTACTGTTTTTTGCGGCGAAGTTCGCCTTATCGATAATATAGTTTACTACTCATAATTACTTTGTATCTTTGTAGAAACAATAAGGTCGGAAGCCTTAGTTGATAAATAAGAAAATGAAAATAGAAGTTTTAAAATCGAAGATTCATAGAGTTACTGTAACCGATGCAAGTTTAAACTACATTGGAAGTATAACTATTGACGAAGATTTAATGGATGCTGCCAATATGATAGCAGGCGAAAAGGTGTCTATTGTTAATAATAATAATGGGGAACGTTTCGAGACTTATATCATAAAGGGCGAGCGTGGTTCGGGTACCATTTGCCTGAACGGTGCAGCAGCCAGGCGTGTGCAACCCGGCGATATTATAATCATTATATCGTATGCTATTTTGGATTTCGAAGAAGCTAAAACCTTTAAGCCTTGGATTATATTTCCCGATACTGCAACAAATAAACTGATTTAGAGGTAAAATAAGTTACAAGTTACAAGTTACGAGTTACAAGTAGACGAGTAAACGGGCTGACAAATCTCGTAACTCGTAACTTGTAATTCGTAAGTATTTTCATGAAGCTATGTCATATTCATATAAAGATATCTGGAAGGTAAGTCTTCCCATCATGTTAGGTCTGCTGACTCAAAATGTCATGCAGATTACCAATACCATATTCTTGGGCAGAGTAGGAGAGGTAGAGTTTGGTGCTGCCGGATTGGCGGGTATCTACTATATTGCCTTTTTTATGCTGGGTTTCGGATTCAGCATAGGGGTGCAGATAATGATAGGACGAAGAAATGGTGAGAAAAACTACGATCAGATAGGCACTATTGTTCTACAGGGTATGATGTTCCTATTGGTTTTTGCTGCTCTATTATATGGGTTATCAAATGTTTTCTCGAGAACCATCCTACCCACTTTAGTTAAATCACATCATGTTTATGAAGCTACTTCTGAATATTTAGAGTGGCGAACGTTCGGATTCTTTTTTGCATCGATAAATATCATGTTTCGAGCTTTTTATGTGGGTATTGCCCGCACTAAGGTTCTGACCATGAATGCCGCTGTAATGACTGTTGTTAATATCATATTTGACTATCTTCTTATTTTTGGAAACTTCGGATTCCCCAAATTGGGTATTGCCGGAGCAGGTATGGCGTCTGTTATTGCCGAGATTTCGTCTATTCTCTTTTTTGTAATTTATACCTATAAGACTGTCGATTTAGGAAAATATGGCTTTCAGAAAATGAAGTTCCGTTTTTCGGTTATTCGGCGTATACTTAGTATATCGGTGTTTACGATGGTTCAGTATGCCATTTCGATGTCTACTTGGTTTATCTTTTTTTTGGCGATAGAAAATCATGGCGAAAGAGATTTGGCTATCACCAATATTATACGGACATTCTATATGATTTATTTTATTCCGATGAATGCTCTCTCTACTACCGCAAATACATTGTGGTAAGTAATACGATAGGAGCAAGGAGACAGGAGGATGTACTACCTCTAATTAAGCGGATTTGTCTGCTCAATTTAGGCATAGTAGTTTTGATGGGAATAATTACACTCGCAAATTCCAAACTTTGGATTGGGTTGATTGCCTCCCAAAAGGATATGTCGTTAATAACCGAAACGGTGATGCCATTGATTGTTTTGGTGTGCGCTCTTCCTGTATGTAGTTTGGGTACGGTTTTATTCAACTCTATATCGGGAACAGCAAATACTCGCATAGCTCTCATTTTCGAGATGATTACCCTTGTATTTTATATAAGTGCTATGTATGTGATAGTTATTCACAACAAATCGTCGGTTGCTATGTGTTGGACGGTTGAATATGTATATTGGGGCACTCTTATGGTGTTGTCTTATTTGTATCTTACACGGGGAAAATGGCAAAATAAAAGCATATAAGATTGCATATCTTTATTTTTGCTTTAAACATATAATTCACAAAGCAAATAGGGTTGCGAAAATATACTATGTGTTTAAACTTTGATTTCAGATTGTAGCATATTCTGCTTTACTTCACAGTAGAGCAAGTTTTAGGGTATTATAAGTCATTTACCTCATGAGCTACTTCTCTTGTTTTTAGTACCAATCTATTACATGTGTTTTGTATATCTAGGATATTTTCTTCTGGTATCCCATAGTCATTAGCAGTACTATTGAGATCAGTACTTACCATGTACAAATGTCTTATATCTTTTGCTAGATCTTTTGTGCAATCGACCTTTACTGACATAAGAGTTAACGACTTGACTAATCTTTTGTGGCAATTGTGAATTTCATTAACAGTATTATATACACGATTTACAGAAATTGTAGATGGAGCAGATACTTCGTTTTGTAACTGTATTAGACTTTCTTCAATAAGTACAACATCTTTAATAACAAATTCAATACCGAATCGGTTAGATGCAAGTTTTTTTCCTATGAACCAAGTAACAAATAACCCAAGCAAAAGAGTTGTTATAATATTAAAAACTTCTATTGGGTTTATCGTTTCTGTGTATTTCAACTTAGAGAACCATTGTATGCAGCATGTTAGATATAATGCATAAACAAGAGTAATTACCACAATGATGGCTGATATCACTTTAATTATTTTATTCATCATCAGACCATAATTTATTTAGTATTACATCAACTACTAAGTCAAATCTTTTAGTGTAAAATATCACTCTATTTTTAAGATCTTTTTTATCATACTCTCTACCTAGTTTACCAAAAGATTGATCAACAAACGAGCTAGGGTATGAAGTCTTAACATCATCCATGTATATATGAAGGCTTAGATCGTCTTTTTTTGCTTCTAAATATCTAGTTTCTAACAAAGAGTCGTAGAACTCTTCACCTGAATGTGGTCCTATTTTCTTGAATCGTCCCCCAATGTATTCAGAAAACTCCTTTCCTATATTTATTTGCATTTCCTTTATACTTTTATTTGCTTCCATCGTTCAAAACATTCTTTATTTATTACCCACGAGTAATAGGTACCCTCAAAGTTAGGTATTTTTTTTGATCTAAATTCTTTCGAACTTGAGTTATACTCAATATATACGTTATTTGTTATTAAAACAAAGCTATCTAGCCATTGTTCAATGATAGCTTTATTTATTGAAGGTAAGCCTGTTCCTCTCCCCTCTATTTTGGTTGATGATCCTAATTCTCCCTTTAATGCTTTCTCTAATAGAAATGCATCGGAATACATCATTCTATGAAAGTAAGAAAAGAATCCCGCATTTTTGTATGATTTTAGAATCCCTAATCCCAAATCGAAACTAGAATATGCCATATTTTTTTTATCTTTTTTATTTTGACATATCCACCAATTTATGTGTTTTCCTTTTAATCCATGTTCTATCGTGTTTTGTACCATCTCCATTAGAAGATCATAGAGGATGTCATAGTTTTCATTTATATTGATTTTAGTCAAGTCTTGAACTATTGAGCCGACTAGCCTTGGATCTGCTTTGGGGAGTTTTATCTGATTTAGTTTTTCCTCAGCCACATCTTTTGTACTCAAATGTACGACACGATTATTCGTATCCTTTTTTAATAACGTTCGTAGAATATTTTTATGATTGTTACTTAAATTTTCAAGCGATATTTGAATGTTATCTTTATTATCTTTCCTCCTTAAAACCTCGATTTTTTCTAAAAGGGCTACCAATAGAATAAGATCATGTTTTTTGATCTCTTTTGTTCCAGAACAATCAATCAACACTTTCTCTCTGTTTTTTCTTTTCATAATAGCATTCAAAAGTTTGCATATTTCTGTGACATTTTCCCAGTCCATTACAAACCGAATTGGCATTTTTAACATCTTGTCAAACATAGTTTCATATTTCTTTTTTCTTACAGCAATTCACAGTGATACACTGCATGGAAAATATTCACTTGTAATTTTATTTATTTCTTAGAAACTGTTTGGATTTTTTTAATTAAGTATCATAAAATAATTAATGCGATGTTTTTAGCGATTTGTTTGGTTTACTCATAAGTATTTCGTATATTTATCTTTAAATCAATATATTATATGCGACTCGTAAGCCTTTTGGAAGCAGAAAAGAATCAACTCG
>JAVBJR010000554.1:0-20037 GCA_031546965.1 Dysgonomonas sp. | reverse complement strand
TTAGATTCCGCAGGATTTGCTTGTGGTTCCCAAAACTGAACATTCTTTATTTCTTTAGGTAGATAATCTTGTTGAATAAAATTGTCCTTAAAATTATGGGCATATTGGTAATCTTTGCCATAATCTAACTCTTTCATCAATTTAGTAGGAGCATTACGCAGATGCAGAGGAACGGGCAGATTTCCCGATTCTTCCACCAAAGCCAAAGCCTTGTCGATAGACAAATAAGCCGAATTACTTTTGGGTGAAGTAGCCAAGTATACGGTTGTTTCAGCTAGAATAATACGTCCTTCGGGCCATCCTATTTTTTGAAGGGCATCGAAGCAAGCATTTGCCAATAGTAAAGCATTAGGATTTGCCAAGCCGATATCTTCGGCTGCCGAGATAAGCAATCGACGAGCTATGAACTTGGGGTCTTCGCCACCAGCAACCATACGGGCAAGCCAATATATGGCAGCATCGGGATCGCTTCCCCGAATTGATTTGATGAAAGCCGAAATAATATCGTAGTGCATCTCACCACCTTTGTCATAAGCGGCAGGATTTTCTTGTAGGCGTTCGGTTACTATTTTATCGGTGATAATGGTATCGCCTTCGTCTGCCGAAATTACCAAATCGAGTATATTTAATAATTTACGAGCATCTCCTCCCGAATATTTGAGGAGGGCATTAGTCTCTTGTATGTCTATATTTTTTTCTTTGAGTATAATGTCCTCTGTTACTGCTCTCTGTATCAATTCGAGCAAGTCGGCTTTGTCCAGAGATTTAAGTACATACACCTGACAACGAGACAGTAACGGACGGATAACCTCAAAAGACGGATTCTCGGTCGTAGCACCTATCAGTGTAATTATGCCCGTTTCCACAGCCCCCAAAAGCGAGTCTTGTTGCGATTTGCTGAAACGGTGAATCTCGTCAATAAAAAGAATAGGATTTTTAGTAGAATTAAAAAAAGTGTTCTTTTTAGCCGTATCAATAACTTCACGTACGTCTTTTACTCCCGAATTAACTGCACTCAGTGTATAAAAGGGAGTATCAAGCGTATTAGCAATTATTTGAGCTAGAGTTGTTTTACCCACACCCGGAGGTCCCCACAGAAGAAATGAGGGTACTCGCCCCGAATCTATCATTCGACGCAATACGGCTCCTTCGCCCACCAAATGTTTCTGACCGATGTATTCGTCTAATGACTTGGGACGCAGGCGTTCTGCTAAGGGTTGGTTCATAATGAGTTACAAGTTACGAGTTACAAGTTGCATGTAGAGACGTAATGCTTACGTCTCACTTACCAGTAAACAAGTCTTGTCAACTTGTTTACTGGTAAACTTGTCAACTCTTTTTATTATTTTATTTGTTGAAGCACTTCGTCCAATTGCTCGCTGAAATGTGCGCTACCATTTCTTTTATCAAATTCCTGTGCAAAATGAGAAGCAATTTGATAATAATGATTGTATAAATCATCCAAATTATAGGTATTGTCTTCTCTGTAATAAGGCTGATTGCTGCTTATGCCTTCTATAATCCGAGTTCCCCCACCTTTAAATAAAGCAAGGGTTGAGGCTGCAAAATCGAATCGTATGGCATCTTCGGCATTTGTTTCCCATTTTACATACTTCCCGAAATACACCCATGCCTTTTCTTTTTCGTGTTTAGACATGTAGTACATCATCAAAGTTACTTCATATAATTGAAAGGGGAAATTTTCTAACTCCGTAAATTCTTTGTCTGCTTCCGCAAAATATTCGGCAGCTCTCGGGTCGTTCATTTTACCTCCAAAGTAGTAAATAAGTCCACTATAAACAGGTATCGGATTCATCTTGTGAACAGACCGTTGTGCGGTAAATTCCTGAATATGAGCAATCGCTTTGTCGAAGTTTCCCTCAAACATTTCCACATATATGGTTGAGATGAGGTCGTTACTCAAAGAGGTCATATTGTCTTGGGGTTCTATATCCCTCAAATCGATATATTTACGTGCATTTTCTTTATTGCCTAGAAACAGCGACCAATTGGACATGATATTGTAATACTCCCTACTGCTCATTCCACAATCGATAGATCGTTTTCTGAAATCTTCGAGAATAGCTTCAACCTGTATTTTAGGTATATACAAATTGTTGTACGATACTGCTGCCATCCACTTGTACTCGTTCAAGATCTCTTCCTCCGAATATAGTTCGGGGTCAGAATCGTAAGCATTCAATATCCATGCAAAGGCAGGAAAACTTTCTCGTGAGTGAGAGGTAAACTGCTCGTTACGAATTAAATCCATTCGGAGATCAAACCCCCAATCCATATCATTGTTAGCATCAGCAATATTGATTGCCTGCTTCAATAACATGATTCTATCGTCGGCATCTTTTACGTTATCGGTCTCTAAAAGTATTTTTTGTATCTCGAGATTATAGTTCATTTCGCTATGATATAAGTAATTATATGACTTACCTCACCCCAGCCCTCTCCAAAGGAGAGGGGGTACAAAGAGGGAGTTTTTTTAGCTCCTCCCCTTTGGGGAGGCTGGGTGGGGCTTTTATAACAATATAGCTTCCTCTAACTCTTTAGTAAACAACCCTGTTCCGTTGCGAGCATCAAATTGTCGAGCTAGATTTTTAGCTTTTTGATAATAATAATCATACAATTCAGCTATATTATAATTACCATCCGTTTTGAAATAAGGTAATTTTTCGCTCATTTTCAATTGCTTTAAACCACCTTCTTTTAATAGAATCAAAATATTCTTGGAGAACTCAAAACTGATAGAATCCTCCGCTCCAATTTCCCAATCAGCATATTTCTGAAAATATTCCCAACCTTTGTTTTTATCATATTTACCCAAATAGTAAAAGAGATCCGACATATTCGAAATAAGTGAAGAATCATTTTCGTTTGCTTCTGCAATTTCTTCTTCAGCTTTGGCGAAAAACTCAGCTGCCCTTGTTGCATCACCTGCTTTCGAAAGATAATAGGTAAGGCTACAGAAAGTCGAAAGGGGCATCATTCCACAAGTCAGCTTTTTGGTAATTAAGTCATTCGCTGTAGTTA
This sequence comes from Dysgonomonas sp., assembly GCA_031546965.1. Taxonomy (GTDB): domain Bacteria; phylum Bacteroidota; class Bacteroidia; order Bacteroidales; family Dysgonomonadaceae; genus Dysgonomonas_A. The sequence goes on along the minus strand of JAVBJR010000554.1, from coordinate 16,995 downwards.
TCGCTCTATCAAACAGACCGCCTATCAGCTCCATTTCTACCTTTGTATCCAATTCACAAGCAGGGCAGTGAGACATCCGGTCACGAGGGGTACTGTCTCGTAACTCTAGGTATTTGTGAGCCCCTTCTATGTCTCCTATAAATAAATTCCAGTAAATGACTACGTTATGATACCCTCGTGGCGTATATCCGTTGCGCTCCATTCTCATTTTCAAGTCATCCATAATTGACTCTACTTGCTCTCGTGAGATATTTACATTACGCCTTGCTGCTGATGCCATCCATTTGTATTCCCAAAGAAAATCATCTTCATTAAATAATTCGGGATTTGCATCATACGCACTAAGTATCCATGTAAATGCCGGAAAACTTTCGATACAATGCGAAGTGTCTTTTTCTTGCGAAATAAGATCAAGACGCAGGTCAAACCCCCAATCCAGATCGTTGTTGGCATCTGCAATCTGTATGGCTTGTTTCAATAAATTTATTTTATCTTCCGGATGTGGTAATGCTTCCACTTTCAGTAATATCTTTTGTATTTCTAGATTATGATTCATCTATTAGTATATTTCGTGTTTGATTTGTAACAAAGGTAAAATTTTTAACCGATATAATATCTCTAAATAGTTTTGAAATATGCCGATAAATCTATCAATACGAATAAAAATAAAGGTAGTAACATAGCCCTAATACGGAAAATATTTTATTAATTTGTGTTATAAGAAAATAAAGAAGTGGAATACCGAACCTAATTACCCCCTATTATGAATGAGAATTTTGATACTGCATTGCCTTTAAACGAAGAAATAGAGAACAAACAAGAGCAAGCAGAAGTAATTATTGATCCCCAAGTGTCAGACCCAAAGTCTTTTACAAAAGAGGAGATTATAAAAAAATTGCAAGAATTATCAGCCAAAGCAGAAGTACCTACCCGTGCCGATGTAGATAATTTGAAGCAGTCGTTCTATAAATTAAAATCGGCTGAAAACGAAATTTCGAAAGAACAATTTGTAGCCGATGGAGGTGATCCCAATTCGTTTGTTGTTCCTACCGATCCTATCGAGGAAGAATTCAAAACACTTCTTAATACCATCAAGGATAAGAGAGCCAAAGCTCTAGCCGACGAAGAAAAAGTGAAGGAAGGTAATCTTGTTAAAAAAGAGAAAATCATCGAAGCTATCAAAAATTTGACCGAAAGCACCGATGATTTTAACAAGCTATACAAAGAATTTAAAGACCTGCAACAACAATGGAACGAGATTAAACTGATTCCTGCTGCAAAGGTCAACGAAATATGGAAAGCGTATCAACTGCATTCCGAAAAATTTTATGATCTGATAAAGATCAACAATGAATTTAGGGATTACGATTTCAAAAAGAATTTAGAAATTAAAACAGGCATTTGCGAAGTTGTCGAAAAACTTCAAGAAGAATCCGATATAGTTTCGGCATTTCATCAGTTGCAAAACTTTCATCAGCAATGGAGAGAAATAGGTCCTGTGGCTAAAGAGCACAGAGACGAAATTTGGGAGCGCTTTAAAGTTGCATCTACCGAAATCAATAAAAAGCACCAAAGCCACTTCGAAGACCTCAAGGGTCAAGAAGAAAACAATTTGGCTGAAAAAACAGCTATATGCGAAACTTTGCAGGCAATTGACTATTCTTTATTGAAGAACTTTAAAGATTGGGATGAAAAAAGCCACGAGATTATTGCACTTCAAGCTAAATGGAAAACAATTGGATTTGTCCCCAAAAAAGTAAACAGCCAAATATTTGACCAATACCGTGCTTTATGCGATACTTTCTTTGAGAAAAAAGCAGAATTCTTCAAACATCAAAAAGATGATATGGAAGAAAATCTCAACAAGAAGAAAGCACTTTGTGAAAAAGCCGAAGCCCTAAAGGATAGTACTGATTGGAAAAAAACGACTGACGAACTTATTGCTATTCAAAGAGAATGGAAAACAATAGGTGCTGTGCCTCGCAAATATTCAGACATTATTTGGAAACAATTTGTAACTGCTTGCGATTATTTCTTTGAGCAAAAGAATAGCAACACATCTTCTCAAAAAGAAGAGGAAACAGCCAACCTTGCCAAGAAAAAAGAAATTATAGAGAAAGTAAAAGCTCTTGCCGAACAAACCGATTTGGCAGACCCCATGGCTACACTGCGTGAGTTGATGGATGAGTGGCATGAAGTGGGATTTGTTCCTTTCAAAGAAAAAGATAAAATCTACAAAGAATATCAAGCAGCTTTGGATGTGCAATTTGACCGCTTGAAGATGGATAAATCGGAACGCAGACTGCAATCGTTCAAATCGAATGTAGATGATATTGCTAAATCCGAAAGACCTAAAGGCAGATTATTCAGAGAAAGAGATAAATTGATGCACCAGTACAACAAAGTAAAATCGGACTTGCAGACTTACGAAAACAACATGGGATTTCTTTCCATATCGAAAGGTGCAGGCGGTTTGTTGAAAGAGATGGAGCACAAAATACAGGATTTAAAGAATGAACTAGAACTTATTGCTCAGAAAATAGAAACAATTGATATCAATTTAAACTCTATTGATTAGTATTTAGAATCAAGTACATAAAGGGGGCAAATCGTGAGGTTTGCCTCCTTTGTTTTCTATAATATCCAATAAATAAGGAAGTACATACAAACATTATCTAGCTTTGGATGTTATTACTTCAAACATAAAATAATAGAAACATAAAAAAATACAGCATTATGAGTAAAATAGCGATCGTTTACGGAACCTCAACCGGTGCAACCGAAGGTGTGGCATCTAAAATTCAAAAAATATTAGGAAATGCAGATACGCAAGTCTTTGATGTTGCAAGAGTTACAGTGGATCAATTGAAACCGTTTGATTTCTTGATTTTAGGAGCCTCAACCACGGGCTATGGTGATCTTCAGGATGATTGGGATTCGTTTTTACCTAAATTCAAAACACTTGATTTCACAGGAAAAAAAATAGCATTATTCGGGCTGGGAGACAGTTCTTCGTATTCCGACACATTCTCAAACGGAATGGCTGTTATCTACGAAGCTTTGAAAGACAATGCCGAAATTGTAGGTGCTGTATCAACCGAAGGATATACTTACGATGATTCAGAGGCTGTGGTCGATGGACAATTTGTAGGTTTGGCTCTTGATGAAGATAACGAATTCGATCAAACAGATGCTCGTATTGCAGCATGGGTAAAAGAACTTAAACAATATTTTTAAGTAAATACTCTATATATGACAGTAATAGCCCAACTTTTTTAAGGTCGGGCTATTTTTATTGGTCTATAATATCTATCTTTCGTAGGGGCAGAGACAGCCCCTACATTCGTTTGCTTATAAGTTGTTCGCTAAGACGCAAGGCATTGCGTCTCTATTCGTAACTCGTACTCGTTTACTAAACTATATACTTTCCTAAATCGCTATTAGGATCGAGCAACGTAAAATCGAGCCCATATTTAACCATCCGGTTAATTAGTTTATCGCACTCACCGGCTGAATCAACCTCTATTCCTATTAATGCAGGACCATTTTCGCGGTCATTTTTTTTCATATACTCAAAACGGACAATATCGTCATGCTCGCCTAGCACCTCATTTACAAAATCTTTGAGGGCGTGCGTTCGTTGCGGTAGCCGGATGATGAAGTAATGTTTCAAACCTTCGAAAATTAAAGAACGCTCTTTAATTTCCTGCATGCGGTTTATATCGTTATTGCTTCCGCTAACTATACAAACTACATTTTTGTCTTTTATTTGGTCGGAGTAATGATTGAGAGCCGTAATAGCCAATGCTCCGGCAGGTTCTACCACAATAGCATCTTTATTGTATAATTTAAGGATGGTGGTACACACCTCGCCTTCGGGAACCAAACAAATATCATCAATTACCCTTTCGCAGATAGGGTACGTAATATCTCCGGCACGTTGTACGGCTGCCCCGTCTACAAATTTATCGATCTGAGTTAATGTAACAGGATGTTTTGCTTCAAAAGCCGCTTTCATGGAAGGCGCTCCGCCAGGTTCAACCCCTATTATTTTGGTATTGGGCGAATGATCTTTTATATAAGCACCCACTCCGGCACAGAGACCACCTCCGCCAATAGGAATAAAGAGATAGTCGATAGTCCCTTTGGGTATTTCATTCAAAATTTCGAGACCTATTGTACCCTGCCCTTCTATTACTTGCGGATGGTCGAAAGGGGGTATAAAAGTCATATTATGCTCCTTTGTATATATTTTTGCGGCTGTGGCACATTCATCAAACGTATCGCCAACCAATATGATTTCGATATTACCGTTACCAAACATTTTTGTCTGCTCTATTTTCTGCTTAGGGGTAATCTTCGGCATAAAAATAATGCCTCTTACATCCATCTGATTGCAGCTATATGCAACGCCCTGGGCATGATTACCGGCACTGGCACAAACTATCCCTTTTTTGAGAAGGTCGGCATCCAAGCAGCTCATCATGTTGTATGCACCCCTTAATTTGTAGGAACGTACCACCTGCAAATCTTCGCGCTTCAAATATACATTTGAGTTGAAAGCACGCGACAAAGTAAGGTTTAATTCGAGTGGAGTTTTTCGGATGACTTCGCTCAATCTGATGGCAGCTTCTTCGATGTGAAGATCAAATTCGTCAGTAATTTTTGATAGCATCTAATTAGTATAGTTACGTTTTCTTTACTTTAGCAAAGGTACAAATTAGATAAATTATATACACAATATACGCGATAGTAAATCAGGGAAACGCATCAAAATTGATTCTTTTTATTACCGAAGAGGTAGGGGCGTATTGGCATACACCCGAGAATAAAAAAGAATAGCGAGGCTGTCCAAAAAGCCTACAACCCTGCAATGTCAACTGCCTAAAGTGTTATAATCCTAAATTCTTTTTATCTTTGAGTGAAATTATCAGTTCACAGAAGAACAAAAAAAGATGTAAATGCTTACTAACTGTTTAAATTTGAAAATAGTAATCAAAATAGCGAGATGTAGGGACGTATAATTATACGCCCGACAAATATCGGGCGAAAGATTTTTCGCCCCTACTACGTATTTCCTAAAATTTAAACAGTTACTTAGACAATGATAAGAATTACCTTATGATAAAACTTATTCTTTCGGGAGGGTTGGGAAATCAAATGTTTGAATATGCTGCTGCACGAGCCTTATCTATCCGCCATAATACAGGTTTGTCAATAGATTTGTATTTGCTAAACAAAAAGACAAAAGCAGTAGTTAGGAATTACGAACTTCCTGTTTTTAATATCGACACTCCAACCACGGGGTCGATTATCCATAAAATAGCGGTGAAAATATTGGGTACTATAAAATCGATGCATACAGGGTGTGTATTTCTTCGAAAATTGGGAATATTCAGAGACGAAAAAGCACACTATTATGATAATTATTTTGAGCTTCTTTCCAAAAAGGCTATTCTTTTCGGATATTTTCAAAATGAAAACTATTTTGAAAATATCTCGGAACAATTAAAATCTGATTTCACATTCATACATCCATTAGTTGGAAAAAATGACGAAATTAGTCGTAAAATGGAGCAAAATACATCTGTATCTATCCATATTCGAAGAGGAGATTATACAAACTCCAACTCTAATTTGATCACATTAGATATATCGTATTATAAAAAAGCCATCGAATACGTTACATCTCAAATAAAAGATCCTTATTTTTTTATTTTTTCGGACGATATAGAGTGGGTAAAAAAAAATCTAGACCTGTTTAATGCCGATCATGAGTTTGTAGATTGGAATAAAAACCAAGATAGTTACATCGATATGCAATTGATGAGCCTATGCCGACATAATATAATAGCAAACAGCTCGTTCAGTTGGTGGGGAGCATGGCTCAACAATAATCCAGATAAAGTAGTGATAGCTCCCCAAGAATGGTACAAAGGTGATGAGGAACAATATCCGGATGGCTTTTTGCCTCGAAAATGGACAATCTTATAGGTTCTAAATTTTACTATATTTGCAATGCCTGCAAAAATGTATCAATAAATAACTGCAAGAATTTATATGCCAAAGATATCTGTTATAATGCCCGTTTTCAATGCAGAAAAGTACCTGCGTGAAGCCATTGACAGCATCATGTGGCAGAGTTTTACCGATTGGGAATTAATTGTAATTAATGATGGCTCGACCGACTCAAGTGAAACTATTATTCGATCTTACACAGATACACGTCTCAAATATTACAAAAACGAGCAGAATATAGGCTTAATTGCAACCCTCAATAGAGGAATAGACCTTGGCAACGGCGAATACGTAGCTCGTATGGATGCCGACGATATATCTGAAAAAGAACGATTTAAAGCTCAAATAACCTTTCTCGAAAAAAATAGAGAATACGCCATGTGCGGATCTTATGCCAAAGTAATTGATGAGAGTAACAACGAGACAGGTAAAATACTTAATCTTCATACAAATGATTACTTGCAGATAAACCTGCTTTTTTCGGTACCCTTTATACATCCGAGTATGATGATAAGAGGTAATGTGTTGAGAAACAATTATTTCAATTACGAATATAAGCATGCCGAAGATTACGAATTGTGGTGCAAAATTGCCCAAAATCATAAAATTGGCAATGTTCCCTATTATTTACTCCGATATCGTTGGCATACTACCAATGTTTCGGTAACTAATTCCGAAATTCAAGAAGATATAAAGAATAAAATAATTAGAAACCAACTACAAAACATCGGACTACAACCTACCGAGCAAGAGTTATATCTGCATAAGGTAACTTTTCAGCAATTTGATTCAAAAGCCAAAATCGCGAAAAAGTTTTTTGAAGATTATACTTTGCTGGATGCTTGGTTTCTGAAAATAATAAATGCCAACAAACAGAAACAAAAGTACGATGAATCTTCTCTTATTGCATTTTTGTGGAGTAGATGGATGGTTCTTTGCTTTTCTCAAAAAAAGTACAGTCAAATACTGAAACCTCGGTTTATCTCTTTCCGACCATCGGTCTTAACAAAAATATTAAGTCTGATTTTATTCTTGAAAAAGAAAGGTTAATGAAAGAATTTTACTTTTTAGGTTGTACCTTTGTTATAATAAACATAAAAAACGAAATTCTATGAACGAATATGTAATTAATTATAGCGAATCTAAAAGTCAGAAAGTACTCTCTTTGGCTGTTGGTGGGTATACTGTTTTATATGGTCTTTACCTATCGGTAATGCTGGCATTGAAAAATGATTTTACATATAATTTTTTCGCAGCGTTGCTGTTAATCATTTTGGGAGCTATTCTTATAATGAATGTAACCGTATGGGCTGCTCGCCCTATATTAACGATCAATTCCGACAATATTTATGTGAAAATGCCCAATCAGAAAGCTGTATATAGGGCAGAATGGATTAGTATTAGGGAGGTTGCATTAGGAATTAGTTATCTGAAAATGTCAGAAACCGACGGTAAGCAGTATACTGTTGATATCAGCGGTTTAAAATACGACGATCTAAAAAAAGTAAAGAGCCAAATTATTGAAATATGCGAGTTTAAGGGTATTCCTTATAGAAATAATTAATTTTTTTTTTATTTCAATATGGAAAATCGAAGTTATTTTACTCTATATAGAGGAATTGAGTTTCCTGCGAGTATACTAACTAACTATTTTAATGGGATTTTTAGCTTTTTTTTAAAGGCAGATGGATATTTTGAGTACGGGGTACAATGTTTGGAAACAGATAATTACCCCGGAACCATTTGTTTGTTTAAGCAAGTAAAAGAGCCTTTTCGGAAGAATATTTGAATGGCATGTTAAATAAATGAAGTTTCTTTCTTGTAATTAAGAAAGATTTTTTTTGTGTTTATTGCCTAAGTTTCGTATCATTTGATCCGTTCTCGATTGTCTTTGATCAATTGCGATCAAACAATTTTCTTCTTTTTATGTTATACAATTTCTATTAAAGAGTCTTAAAGAATTGGGAACATTTCAGCAGATAAGTATATCTTCGTTGCTGAACAGAAAAGAAAGATTATTATGGGTATCAAAGGAAAACATTTAGCAATAAATGTAAGTAAAGGGTTGAAGTATTTAACACTCCTTCTTAACGCGCTGTTTGTGTTGCTTTTGCTGCTTTCTACACTTGCTCCGATAACATCTCCGTTCAATTCTGTTGTTATAGCGTATTTGGGGTTAGGTTTCCCGATACTTCTCCTTGTTAATATCTGCTTTTTTTTCCTATGGATTGTCTTTTTCAGGTGGAAATTTGCTATCGGTCAGTTTATAATTCTTATTCTTTGCTGGAATGCAATTGATACCTATATTCCAATAAATTTTCCTGTAAAAAATATTCCCGACGAAAGTTTTAAGATATTATCCTATAATGTCAGGGGATTCGATTGGCGTACAGGCGACGATGCACGCAATAATCCTGTATTTTCGTATTTGGCTAATAGTTGTGCCGATATTATCTGCATGCAGGAGTTTGCCGTAGAAGAAAAAAAGGATAAGAATAAAATTATATCACTTCAAGAATTGGATGAATTTCTCAAAGAATATCCTTATCGTACTATTATCAGGTTGGGAGATACAAGCAGTACATGTATGTATGGCTTGGCTTGTTACTCAAAGTTCCCCATAAAAAAAGTGGCTAGAATACCCATCGAAAGTGCTTTTAATGGGGCAGGAATGTATGAAATAAAGATAGGTAAGAAATCGCTTACCATTGTTAATAATCACCTCGAATCGAATCGTCTTACCGCCGAAGATAAAGTTTTGTTTAAAGAATTGGTCGCCGATAAAAATGGAGAAACCTTAGATGCAGTGACTCAAACTATACGGAATCGCTTAGATCCGGCTTTTAAAACAAGGGCTGGTCAAGCAGATATTATCGCAAAATGTATACAGATACAAAGAGAAAAAACAGATGCAATGATTGTTTGTGGCGATTTTAACGAACCTCCCATATCATACGCTTACGAAACAATAAAAGGAAATTTCCTTGATGCCTTTAAATATACCGGAAAGGGTGTGGGGATAACCTATCACGAAGACGGGTTTTATTTTAGGATAGACTATATTTTGTACAGCCTCAATCTTCAAGCTTATAATTGTACGGTGGGAGATGTGCTATACTCGGATCATTACCCTATTTGGGCATGGATAAAGTTTAAGTAATTCTACTATAAAGGATGGCTATGTGGTGAATTTTTAATTATCAAAGTTGCATTATATTTTTTCTTAAACTCCTTTTGTCTCAATTGTATTTCGGGACTGGACATTGGTGTTCTAACTAAAATTACAAAGCAATATTTCAGTTGTTTTTGAGGTGACTGGCTTAATCGCGGAATTGTAGCTTCTATTTGTTGTAATGCTTTGGTAATATTACTACCTTTTAGCTCTATAAAATATTCAACTTTAGATTCTATATCTATCAGAAGGCAATCACACTTAATATTATCTGTATCTGTGATTTGGCAACCGTCTACCTGTATTTTATTTATTTTCCTTTTGGTGTTGTTCTCAAAAGTTATTTTGCTTTTATTTTCTTCACAAACAATTAAAGAATGGGTAACTATTTCGGAGCATTCTACTTTTAATTCTTCCATGATATTTATATTCCAAATTCTAAGTCAAGAAGTTTGCCAAATTCAGCACCAATCTCATTAGACACATCATCTAGGATATTTTGAGATATAAGATTATTTTCTTCATCTAAAAGAACTGTCTTTTTTCCATCTTTTATAGAGTATGCAATCAAATTTTCGGCTTTTAAAACTTCTTCTTTGGGTATAATATTATATACTTTATCGGCAAGTTCCGGTTTATTCTGAATGATATTTCCTGCTTCAATTAAATTGTTAAATGCTGCAAGAATATATGGGCTGTGTGTTGTAATAAATAGTTGAGACTTCGTTGAATAAAAAAAACGAGCGAGAACCTCAACTATCTGTTTTTGAGAAGTTGGATATAAATGAGTTTCTGGCTCTTCAATATATGTTGATATGTCTTTGTCTTTATTATTGGATGGTATATAAAAACTTTGTAAAAACATAAGTAAGGGAAATGTCTCTTGTTGACCAGAGGATACATTTACTAGTGCTATTTTTCTTTGGTCTTTTTGAATTAAGTAATCGATTTCATTTTCTCTAACATATTTACCTGCTAAGATATTATAGATATACTTGCTGAGTAGATTATTTTCTTTGAATATAACACTACTAGATTTGTTATAAATATTTTTAGCTCGTTCATAATTAGCTCCAAATTCTATAAGAAAAGGATCTATAGTATTGTTGCCTTGTAAAAGGGTGAAAATATTCGATTGAATATTTGAAAAAAAGCTGCGACCGGCAGGTATGAAGTATTGTTTATTACTAATATAGTTTGGTAATTTTATTGCTCTTTCTAGTTTATTCAGTCGATCTAGCTTAGATAAGTTTATTTGTCCAATAACCACGGGTTCATCATCATATATTTCATCAATTTGTTGGACTATTTTTTTTATACTATCAGAAAAACCTATTGTAAAAGATTGATGCTTCTTGCTTCCTTCAATATTTATTGTTAATGTATTTATTTTATACTTTAAACTAAAAGATTTATTATTCCAAGATTCTATTGGGAAATACTCCTGGAATTTTGAGTGATAATTTTTCACTACTAATTTAGGAGGGGTATTCAATGAATCTAAGCGGATTAAGTCTGCAAGGAACGATTTAAAATAATAAGCTAGTTTTATTACAATACTTTTCCCAGCCGCTTGGGGACCTATAAAAATATTTATAGGCTTAAAATCGAATTCAATATATTCAAATCCTCCAAAATTTTTGATAATAAGTTTCTCTTTATCCATTTCTTTAAAAGATAAGTATAACTCAAAGATATAATTTTTATTCCAAATCTACTACTGTAATACCTGCACCTCCGAACTGAACATGTTCGTCCTGATAATTTTTCACTCCATTTACCGAGCGAAGATAATCACGTATAATCTGACGCAATGCTCCTGTACCTGTTCCGTGAAGTATTCGTACACGCCCAGCTCCAATCTGAATGGCATCATCTATAAAATACATAACGGCTTGCAGAGCTTCGTCACCACGCATTCCTCGTAAATCTATCTCCTGTTTGAAGTTCAGTTTTTTGTCATACGTCATATCACTGGTTTGAGAATTGACGAATGTACTTTTTTGAGAATCACGTTTAATTTGGTTTTTGCTGACACGTTCGAGACTTTCGATTTTGACGGTCGATTTTATCATACCGAAAGCTACTACTGCATTTTTACTTTGAATCTCTATGACTTCACCGGCAGAGGTTTGTCCTTTCATGCGGACGCTGTCTCCAACGGAAATAGTTTGAAGTTTTTCTTCTTTGGCAACTTTGGGTTTATCTTTTTTGCTTTTTTCTCTTTCTTGCAGTTTTTGAATCTTACGGCTGATTTTATCGTCTTCCTGATTATCTTCTGCTTCTAATTTAGCTTTGAAGGCTGCAAGACCTTGACGTACTTCTTTGGTCTTTTCTTTTTCAGCTTGAGCCTCTTTTATGCTGCGAATCGTATTTTCGATTTTAGCATTTGCTTCGGCAAGTAAATGTTGAGCTTCTTCTTTGGCTTGGCGGATAATCTCTTTACGTTGTTTACCTACATCGGTTAAATCGGTTTCGTATTGAGAGGTTATTTCCTCCAAACGTTTTTCTTTTTGGCGAACGCTTTGGCGTTTGGTTTCCCAGTAGCGCTTATCACGAACGATATCTTGCAGGTACTTATCCATATTGATATAGTCGCTACCTACAATTTCGGAAGCTTCGGTAATCACCTCTTCGGGTAGACCTATCTTGCGGGCAATTTCTATGGCAAATGAGCTTCCCGGATTACCTATCGATAAGGTAAACAAGGGTTGCATCAAGTGACGATCGTACAACATGGCTCCATTGACGACACCTTGGTGCTCGTTGGCAAAATGTTTTAGGTTCTGATAGTGGGTAGTAATAACACCGAATGCTTCTTTTTCGTTGAAACGTTTCAGTAAAGATTCGGCAATTGCTCCACCTATTTGAGGCTCTGTTCCTCCACCAAATTCATCAATCAGTAACAGCGATTTAGAATCGCAATTACGCACAAACATTTTCATGTTGGTAAGATGCGAGCTGTATGTACTCAAGTCGTTTTCGATGGATTGCTCGTCACCTATATCTATAAAAATTTTGTCGAAAATACCTACTTTAGAACTTTCGGCTAGAGGAATAAGTAGTCCGCATTGCACCATGTATTGAAGTAAGCCTACTGTTTTTAAGCAAACCGATTTACCTCCGGCATTAGGCCCTGATATAATAAGCAGACGGTTTTCTCCATCCAACCAAATATCAAGTGGAATAATAGATTTATTCTGCTTTTTATGTGAAAGATAGAGTAGGGGATGTTTTGCTTTATCCCAACCTACTTGCTGTTTGTTTTCTACGACGGGTCTGATTGCCTCAATGTCTAAGCCAAAACGAGCCTTAGCGCGAATAAAATCTATCCAAGCTAGAAAATCGTACGATTGAACGATATCGGGAGCCAAAGGGCGTACTTCGTCTGTAAAAGCAATGAGTATTTTTACAATCTCACGGCGTTCTTCGCTTTCGAGTTCACGCACGCGGTTGTTGGCTTCTACTACTTCGGCAGGTTCTATAAATACAGTTTTACCTGATGCCGATTCATCATGTACAATACCTTTCAGCTTTCGTTTGAAAGCAGGGGCAACGGGTATTACCAATCGCCCGTCACGCATGGTGGGGGTTACGTCTTTTTCGACCAATCCTTCTGATTGTGCGGCACGCAGAATAGCATTTAAGCTTTTGGAAATACCTCCCGAAACATGCGTTATTTCTTTACGAATACGATTCAAGTCGGGTGAGGCATTGTCTTTGATGCGTCCGTATTTATCGAGTATATGATCTATTCGGGTAAGTAGTTGAGGGAAAATAAGTACCTCTCCTGCCAGTTCCTGTAAATGAGGATAGGGTGTATTTTCTTCATCTTCTTTTTTAAGAAAACTGACAATGTCTCTGATGGTTTGCAACGATCGGCGAAGGTCGAATACTGCACTTTCTTCCATCCATGTACCTTCTACCCGAATATTTTTTAGGGCAGGGCGTACATCAAAGAAATGGTTGACGGGAAAATTGTCTTCTTCCTGAATAATGCGTACAAATTCTTCGGTTTGTGAAAGTTGGCTTTGTATCAAATCGAAATCGGAGGAAAAAGCCATATCAAATACTTTCTCTTCTCCTAAGGTGCTCAAGCATTTATCGGTAAGAAATTGTCTGATCTTATCGAAGCCTATCTTATATTCAAAATTATCGGGGTATATCACTTTTTATTCATATAGTTGACGAGTTGACGGGCTTACAAGTTCACAAGGTACAGATTCTTGTTTACTAATAACTTGTCTACTCTATTTTGAGGATACAAAGATAATAAAGTGAGGGGAATAAAATTGAAGCTATGGAAATGTTTTACAAATCTGAAAAGAGGTATTTTCGAACTAATATTTCGAAGAGACAAGTTCAATATAAAAAATCCACCTATTACAATTGCAAATAGGTGGATTTTAATAAAGATATTGGTACTCTTACCAAGAAAATAAATATTCTTCAGTATCAGTCTCCATATCCCAAGACCATGTGCGAATCATTTTTTCGGGTAATCCATTATTTTTTAGATTCCACTGAAAAGTTTCAGTTTCATTATCAATGGTATATATAGTTTTAACAGGTAAATGCTTAGTTGCTTTTCCTAAAAACCCTGCCCAATATAAATATCTTCCCTCATCCAGATCAATGCCAAATGTTGTATCAAAAAACATAAGACAACCTTTGTTTTCAATTGCGGTTTTTGTTTTATCTGAAATATAGAATATTTGGGTATTTAATTTATTATAGTCTTCATCTTTTGACTCTGACTCCATAGAAACTTCTGTAATATCACCATTTTCATACTTAATTGTTGTTACCTCATTTCCTCCTTCAGAACGTTTCATATAAATCAAATGCTTATCTGCATTATATTCAAAATTCCAAGTATCTGTATGCTCTCCATCATCGTAATTAATTTGAGTACATGATTTGAGAAAGCCATTGTCTCCAAATTTCATGTTGTAAAAATAGTATTCAAGAACTCCATCTTCATCATATATCGACATTGTAGTATTTTCATTGCTACTACTTTTTAGAGGAGTATTACTTTTAGCTTGATTAGGATAGGTAAATATTATCTTTTCTCCGTCATTCGTCATTATTTTTGTTAATAGTCCATCCGTATAGGTCATCGACATATCAGCAACTGATTTAGGTAAACCTCCTGTAAATACGTTTGATAGATTTGAGACTGGAGCAGTTGTCGGTTCATCATTGTCATCATCTGAACAAGCGGTGAATACTACAAAGCATGATGCAAACAATATACACCATGTCATTTTCTTAAATACTTTCATAAAATAAATTGTTTTTGTGTCCTCCCAGTCTCGAAGAAGAGTTTTATAAAAGAAGGAGGCGTGAGACATGTTAGACCTATCACATTGAAGGCTCTGGAAAGCCCGTGTCGTAATAAAAAAAACAGCTCACGCCCTTGACCGTACAATATGTAGACATATTATATGCAAAATCAAAGGAGAACGTCTCTTCACTATTTCCACGACACAAATGAATTTTCCAGATTCTCAATGTGGAATAAGCTAAACGCTTCCTAAACTACATAAGTCCCACTATTGTGAGATTTAACAAAGATAAGAAGAATTTTTCGGATAAGACGCTCTTATCGTGAACTGTATTTTATTACAAATCAAATCTTGATATTTTAATTTTTTGTCGGAAGAAGCTATGAATTGTGTGAATCGTTGCATGTTGTTAATATTGCAAGTACTGCAACTAAGAGCAAATTTGTTGGAGTACTTCGATAAATGTTTTGGAATAACATATTTTCATAGAACAGTTTTTTTAGTTTTCTGTAATTTTCTTTATTTGTTCTAATAGGTCTTTTGCTATGATTGAGATAATTTCGTTCATTTCGTCTTCTGTAAGTAGGTCGTTATAGAGTTTAGAAATAGTCGTTTCTCCAAATTTAATAGTATATGTGTTCTTTTCAAATCTAAAGGATATAGTATTCGAATGGAGTATTTTTTTTATACGAGGGCTTTGTAGATTGACAAATCGATAATAAACACTGAAATTTTGAGCTTTTGTTAGTTTTTTATTGTTGTCTTCCTGCTTTTTACTTGCATCATGTAGATCAATTAAAAATTGAGGAAAATCATCATTTTTAAACTTAATATCATTCCAATAAGCCCCAAAATCATGCTCAATAAAAAGACTATCAAATTGAGATAATTTTTGTTCGTATATTTTAATAAACGGTTCAATAATAGTGTTTAAAATATTCTCTATTGAGTTTTTCGATTCTTTTATAACTTTATTTTCTTCATATCCTATTCCATTTTTCAACAAACTCAATTGTTTCTCCCAATCGTTTTGTTCCTCAATACTTTCTCCTTTTGCAGCTTTTATAGAAATATCTACACTCCAAGCTAATTGATTAATCATATAATTAACAAAGGCTTCCAAATCTCCCGAATCTGCTTGCTGTAAAGCACGTAGATACTCTTTCTTATCCTCCGATTTTATAATTATAGGAGGTAAATCATATCTGAATAAGACGTAATTGACAAGTAAGCGTGCTACACGTCCATTACCATCATCAAAAGGATGTATTCGTATATATCTGTAATGTAATAATGCTGCTAGTTGAATAGCTGTTAATTCGCCTTTTTCTACTTCCGAATTATACCAGTCTACTAATTCTCCCATAAAAATAGGAGTTTCTTGTGGCGAAGCATATTCGAAAATTTCTCCATTCGATTGGATTACACTATTGGGGTATTCTTTGTATTGCCCTACTTTTATTTTTCGACGAGTGTTTTGACCATCAGCAGTTATAGCATCTTTCCAAAAATCCTGTACAAGTATTGTTTGATTTAATTCTCTAATAAAACGTTCAGTTAGAGGTTTATCCTTTTCACTTGCTTCGTGTTTAATCATCGCTAGAGCAACATCGTGCGCTTTCATTTCTTCAAGCTCACGCATCTCATGGTTCGATTTCACTTGATCGAATATCAATAAAAGTTTAGTTTCGCCATAAGTAAGCGTATTCCCTTCCAGATGATTAGAATTAAAATTAAACTCAAGCCTAAATTTTTGATCCAGTTTCTTTTGAGTTTCCTCACTCAATGGTTGAAGCTTTTTATATTCTGTAATAAGACTTTCTAATTGACGTATCATAAGAATGCGTTTAAGTTTTTAAGCAACAATAAAGAAGGTCTGAGACCTCAAAACATGATAACCAATTTCCAACCTACATTTTTATTGCCAAGTGCAGGCATTCTGTTTCCTCTCGAGACAGATTGTGTAACGGTTTCGGGTACACCCATGGCTCTCCAGACTCCACTTTTGGGGCATTTTTCTCCTGTGCGGGCAGTCATGCCAAGACGGGGCTTCATCATAATTGCTTATTCTTTTAAATTATAGAATGTAAAAATACGACTATTTTTTGGTTAGATAATACAATTAAATAGAATGTCGAATAACGGATAATCTTTAGTGTTACAAAATGTAAACTATTTCAGCTTAAAATTATAATTTTTTATCCCCCAAATATACTTTAATATTACAATATTATTATTACTTTTGTAACTCGGATATTCATAGGATGTTTGACATGGTATTTATAGATGATTACAACGAAAAAAATATATAAGGTACTGAAAAAGGAACAGGTTCTCGTAACTCTTGTTCCTTTTTTTTACCTACCTGTGAACGCATAAATAATAAAATTAATTATATATAATTCTATCGCAAAATGCAGACAGACAAACCTGTACGATTGATTCTTGATGATGGGACTATCTTTGACGGAAGGTCTTTTGGTGCTGAGACAGCGGCAGCCGGTGAAGTAGTAT
>JAVBJR010000857.1:0-4296 GCA_031546965.1 Dysgonomonas sp. | reverse complement strand
TTGACTACTATAATGAAGTTGACAGCACATAATTCTAATGCTATTGAATCATGTTCCCAATTTTTGGTGCAAGTGGCGTGCCATACGCACTGTCCCGGATGTAAATTTTGACAGTGTGAGGACTTGAGGACCTATTTCAGGGTACATTGGCGAATTTTTATAAAAAAAAACGAATCGGTGGAAAAATTAGAAAAAAATTGGACATATGCAAATACATGTTGTTCATGTGTAGGACAAATTTCAGAGAAATCGGTTGCAAGAAATTTACCCTGTCAGTTCACCTTTAAATTTGCGAATTGTTATTTAATAACAAAACGAATAGGTGGAAAAATTAGAAAAAAAATGGACATATGCAAGTACATGTTGTTAATGCATAGGAAAATTTTCAGAGAAATCGGTTGCAAGAAATTTACCCTGTCAGTTCACCTTTAAGATTTTTCAGTAAGCAGCCATTGACTGAAAAAACAATTAAAAATATCGCTTTAGTTGGGATCAAGTGGGTATAAACTGGTTTTCTGCAAATCGGTTTGCAGCTTTTCTCAACTAAGGCCCTCCATATTGGAAAAAGACAGAGCTTCTGAAAAAGGCCAATTAGTCCATTACTTTTGAAACAACCAGCTTGTTTAAAATGGGCGTAGTTTGCATGTATTTACAAGCCAATGAGGATTTTGTATCGGTTTGAATCGAAACGGAGTACGGTTTTAGCTTCGATCACTCGGCTTACCACAACCGCTGGTAGATTGTTGTCCGTGGGATTGCCCAATTCATCCGTGCCACGTGGTTGGTCAGTGGGAGGTGTGCACACCAACTGGGCCATCGCCAACGAAGTCACGTTGCACGGCTTCATGCCGATGGTCACATTCACGTCACGTTCGTCGCTGGCCAATTTCAGATTTTCTCCCTGCGCAACACAGAACACGCAGAAATCCAATCCAAAATGAGAAATGCAAACATGAACTACAGGCTAACACTGAAACACTGATTATTATTATTACACTGCTTTACGTACCTCGATGACCAGCGTGTCACCCTTGTACAGCTTCACGCGGTTCTTGGCGAAAGGGAAGAACATCGGGTCGTTGACGTAAACCAGTTCGGATGTGACATGTGGGAAGTTCTTGGTTAGGTTGGTAACAGTGGATACTTCATCCATGATGAAGCCGACGCGAAGCCTGATGGTTGGCGAAGAGCCGGAAGCCGAATTGGTGGCCCTTCGTAGCCTCCATCTTTTCCCGCGGATCTTCGGGGCATCCCGGTCATCCGATTGGCCCAAGGTGCTCATGTCCACAGGTGGAGATGGACAATCCATCACTGAGTTGTTCACAACTTGGCAAACCTGGTGAAACAACAACACGCGTGTTCAAATCTCAACTCATGAAAATGATATTAATCTATTTAGTCATTCCTAGTAGAGGATACTAACTTAAACACATTATCTATAAGGCAATTCAGTACGTGTCAACCAGTAGACATTTGGCACACTGGCAGCATAATAATAACACATGCACCATAAAATTCCCTGTGTAACTATTTGCTCTGTTATGAAATCTCCCTAACTACTGACACCGTGATCTCCCTAACTTCTGACATCATAATCTCCCTAACCACTGACATCATAATCTCCCTAACCATTGACATCATAATCTCCCTAACTACTGACATCATAATCTTCCTAACCATTGACAACCATAATCTCCCTAACTTCTGACATCATAATCTACCTAAGTAATGACATCATAATCTCCCTAACTACTGACACCATAATCTCCCTAACTACCGACACCATAATCTCACTAACTAATGACACCATAATCTTACTAACTACTAACATCATAATCTCCCTAACTACTAACATCATAATCTCCCTAACTACTGACTTCATTATCTCTCTAACTACTAACATCATAATCTCCCTAACTACTGACATCATAATCTCCCTAACCATTCACATCATAATCCCCCTAACTTCTGACAACATAATCTTCCTAACCATTGGCAACCATAATCATCCTAACCATTCACATCATAATCTCCTAACTACCGACATCATAATCTCCCTAACTACTGACATCATAATCTCACTAACCATTCACATCATAATCTCCCTAACCATTCACATCATAATCTCCCTAACTATTAATTGACATCATAATCTACCTAAGTAATGACATCATAATCTCCCTAAGTACATCATAATCCCCCTAACTACTGACTTCATAATCTCCCTAACTACTTACATCATAATCTTCCTAGCCATTGACAACCATAATCTTCCTAACCATTCACATCATAATCTCCCTAACTACTTACATCATAATCTACCTAACTACTGACACCATAATCTACCTAAGTAATGACACCATAATCTCCCTAACCATTGACATCATAATCTCCCTAACTAATGACTAATATTTCCCTGACCATGATCTTCTGACTATTGCCTCTGCAATCCCCCTGACTATTGACTCTGTAATCTCCCTAACTACAGTATGATGAACACACAATCTATCTAACCATGACTCATAAAATCCATGATTAATTACTATAATTTCCCTAACTAATAACTCTGTAATTTTCCTATTGCCTTTGTAATCCACCAGACAATTTATTTTGAAATCTCCCCAACTATAAATTTTCCTGATTTGCTCTCTCCATAATCTCCCTGACTAATGACCATATTAGTGTAACTTCCCTAACACTTGACTTCACAAGCTCCCTGACTAATGACAATAATTTAATTTCCCTCACTGCTAACTTTGTTTCTACATGAGTTTCCCAGGTTTTCCAGAATTCTTAGGTAAAACTCCCAGAACATAATCTATAAGGTTAAACTAGTTAAATTGCAACCATATTTCGAAATGATTTACATTTCAAACATTCAAATGGCATATTATATATACTTGTATGAATTTCTCGCTAAGTTTTCGGGTTTTAGAATTTTTTCTTGACAAATTCCCAGAGTTTGTCCTGAATCTTTATCTAATATATAAAATCCCTAAGTCTTCCACATTTTCCATGTTTCCCTGAGTGGTTTGAAGCCCTGCTATTGTTTAACATGCATATCCATGAGCTGCACGCGATGAAAAATACGTAAACCGACATGATCCAAGCCGTAAAAAGTTACATTATGAAACTGCTATATTTGGAACATGTACTGAATAAATCAAATTACAAGCATTATGTAGCTGAGAAGTCAAAGCATTAGACGGTGTATGGACTTGTTGTACGAAATGCGAACATTACGGTTTACGTTCAGCGCGCAAAGCTGTCCGTTACGGCATTACGGTACATGTGCCAGCGTCGGTAAGAGCTAGAATAATAATGCAAGTAGCGATTTATAAAATGTCAAAGTGACGTCAAAGCGAAAAAAGGCCAATTTGAACTGACTGAAATATCGATTTTTTGGGGTGGCTATATAGAGGAATGATGGGGAGTGCAGTTTTTAAGTGGGTGGGAGTTATTTCCTATTTCCCACTCTGCAACTCCCTCCAGGTTTTCCAGACTACTCTTGATGAATTGCAGCAGACGTGACACAACTAGGCAACCAGAAGTAGTATATATTCCAGTTGAGAAATAAACGAAATGAATGAATGAACTTACCGATTCGCTGATGCTCTGATTTCGCTCGAAAACCACCATTTTCGGGTTCTGCACCGACAGGAAGTTTGTTCCTTCCACTGTGATTCGTCTTCCACCACTAGAAAAGTAAACACACCCACAATTCAATACAAATTATGTGGGGAAAACCAACAAAATCGTATTATAATCATGATTCCTTACGGTGGAACCACCAACACCGGCTCATTTCAACTATCGCGTGATGCCGTATAGACAGCAATGTCACTCTTAACCTCGGACAATAGGTAAACCAAGAACCACTTCCAGATAAATAAAGGAAGGCAACAAGGCATCTGATTGGTTGCCAGGCATTGGCCATATCACAGTCTAGGCTACAAAACTGTTATGTAAAAGTAAAGGCTACAAAGCTGTTACGAGTGAAGGCTACAGAGCAAGTATTTGTGAAAGCCAGAAAGTTTTTTAAAAAGTGTCCCGGTACAATTTGTTTTCCTGAAATTTATGTATCACGTTGTTATATAGGTCTAAACAAGTGACCTAGCATCTTTATTTTTTTAAAAAAAAAAGTTAGCCTCCAGCGGCAGCGGCTCTCAAAGTCGCCATTTTGAGAAAAATGGTCCACACTTTACTCAAACACGAATCCATGAATTTGAATGGGGTTTTCACCATTCGAACCCTTTTTGCATTGCCCAATGACGTTGCATAGCAATTTGACCTTTG
>JAVBJR010001048.1:0-6185 GCA_031546965.1 Dysgonomonas sp. | reverse complement strand
AAAAATAATATGCAACAATCACTGATGACCGATTTTGTGAAACTGATTACTGTAAAAGACACTTAAACTGAAATAAAAGCACAATACCTGCAGACAGGATTTTAAAGATTGGCCAGTGTGACAATTTTTCTTGGTTATTATAACTCGAATTTTCCATAACTCGAATTGTTTTAAGTTTCCCTTGGTGGTTCGAGCAAGGAGTTCGAGTTATCAAGGTTCGAAAATGATGTGTTTACACATGTGAACAATTGGTGTGTAACGACCCGAGGTCTTACCTCCCAGCCCACCCCCGAAAACCTCAGTTAAGGAAGTGTTAGTTGGTGCCACTTCGCGATATTTCTGTCGGTTGCCTAGCAACCCCCCTCGCTCACGTGACCAGACGTGCAGCATAAAAAACGGCGTTGCTAGCGCCCGGAGCAACAGAAAAAGCGCAATTCCGGCCAGCCAATAAAATGGCATGGCAACGGATTTTGGCGATTTCTGTTGGCCACAAATTCGACCAATGATGGTAATTTGTGGCCTCTGTAAATACCGAGTGCTCTCGAGACTCGGGGTTCTTCTTGATAATTATTCATCCTAGTTACCTCTTGAAGTGAGGTTTAATCTCTAGGTGGGTTTTCTCCTTAGCTCCCAGCAATGGTGATGCGAGGGAAACCCACCTAAAAGGCAAGGGCACCAACTAATTGCCAGTTTGGATTTGGGCAGTTAATTTCGAGCACGTTTTTGAGGACCAGCAGCCTATTGCCAGGAGTTTATTGCTTTACCAGTAATAAATTGGCACCTATTTACCAAATCTGAGTCAAGAGTGATTCATGCTATAGCTGTCCGAAGGCTAAGGACACTATACCGTATCGAAAGAATTTTAGGAGAAACCGTGTGATCGTTTCTGGAATGGATGAGCAATGGCAGGCAGACTTGGCAGATATACCAACATTAGCAAAATATAATAAGGAATATAGGTATATACTGACATGTATAGATATACTGTCAAAGTATGCATGGGCAGTACCATTAAAAACAAAAACTGGTGCTGAGCTTGTACGTGCATTTAAGAAAATATTTAAGGATGGAAGGAAGCCATTAAAATTAAATACTGATCAGGGTAAAGAGTTTGAAAACCAAACATTTAAAGAATTCCTCAAAGAAAATAAAATCATCTTTTTCACAACTAGTAGTGATAAAAAGGCATGTGTGGTTGAACGTTTCAACCGCACGTTAAAATCAAGAATGTGGAAGTACTTTACCGCTAAAAACACTTACAACTATATCGATGTGTTAGACGACCTGCTAATCGGTTACAACAATAGTAAGCATAGATCTATAGGAACGTCGCCATCTTCAGTTACACAAGAAAAAGAGAATGCAATATGGCAAATATTGTATGGTGATTTACAGCATGTGCGTGCAAAGTATAAATACGAAATCGGTGATAGCGTTCGAATCAGTAGAGCCAAAGCAACGTTTGAGAAAGGTCACGAGGCAAATTGGACGGAGGAGATTTTCATGATTGCCGAGAGAATTCCAAGGGATCCTGTAGTTTATAAGATCAAAGATTACAAAGGTGAAATACTAGAAGGTGTATTTTATGAAGAAGAGTTGCAAAGAGTACAACCCAAATCACAAAGTGATACGTACATTGTTGAAAAGATATTGCAAAAGAAAGTAAGGAAAAATAAGTAAGTGTTGGTCAAGTGGAGAGGGTACCCCTCATCTATGAGTAATTGGATACCTGAAAGTGAAATTGTGCAAATATGAAGGATGAATTCTATCTTACATTACCGTCAAACGCTGGTATGGGTCTGTATCCAAAAAATACAATGTCCCAATACATCACAAAACTTCCGCAGAGATTGAATCTGGAAGGAGACTGGGAAGTAGCCCTAGTCGAAATACAAATTCCTCAATCTTGGGATAATGTTCAATTCCACTACAATGATAACTCTAGGAGAGTCACCTTAACAATATTAAAGGAGAACACAGGTGTTGCGTTTTTGCCACAATTAGAAGATATGCTTGGCTTCCCTAGTCAACCGTCCTCCACAGATATAAGTAAAGACAAAGCAATAAAAATTCGTGCAGGGTACCCTGCTGATATTTCCAGAGGCGTATATAACGTGTACGTTAACACGTTAACACGGATGTGGTAGTACCTCAGTTGGTCGGCGACACGTACATATCACTTTTGCAGATCATCCCTGTTGAAGTAAAGTCAGGTGGAGGTCAAATCTTTAATAGATTCCACGACCCGGATTATATTCCTGTCAATTTCAACTCATTTGACACAATTGAGATTCATCTAACTACGGACTTTGGTCACACTATAGTTTTTAACCTGGGCAAAACTTATTGCAAACTACACTTTCGAAGACGCAAATAAAGATGCAGAAACAATACATCGAAGACCCTGATTTTTACCCATCTTACTACTTGAACCAAGCAGGCAGTGGCCTACCGATATACGGTGGAATTAGAATTCAGCGGGGGTACAGTCTTGGAGGGTTCTTTGCCAGTTTATTTCGTTCATCTTTACCATTTTTAAAGCATGGTGCACGCGTCATTGGTAAGGAGGCATTGAGATCAGGGCTGGGAGTAGCTTCGGACGTTTTAGACGGTCAAAATTGGAAGGATTCTGCCGTCTCTAGACTGAAGCCTGGGATTAGCAGGGTAATACAAAGAATGCAGACAGGAAGCGGTAAAAGAAGAGGAATTAAACGAAAGTGCTCAGTGTTAGGTGCAAAGAAGAAAAAGCGTACGGCAAATAATGAAAGGACCAACAGAAAGCGTAGTCAGATCAAACATAGGCCCGTGCTTAAAAGAACTAGACGTGTGTCATTTGGCTCCGATATTTTCAATTAACGATGGCATTGTTGCATCCACAATCCATGGGCGTTGTAAAATCTGAACTTGACCTTTTCACAATACCTCCAACTCAAGTTCAAGTTGAGAAAGGTTATTGGGTACAGTATCAACCTACTATCAATATTCCCAATTCAGGACCAATTCAGTTCAATATAGCAGGTTCGGGTGAAGAGTATGTAGATTTGTCTGATATTCTACTGCAAATTAAAGTGAAGCTTGTGGGTGCAGAAGGTAGAAATGATATGGCTCCAATTAATCTGATGCTTCATTCTTTATTCTCCCATGTTGAGGTTTCATTGAATAGTCAGTGCATTACACCACCAAACCATACATACCAAACCATCGTACATTGAAACACTTCTGAATTGCACAGCTGCAGCTACACCAGGAAATGCAGGGTTGCGTAAACGCTTGGCTCTTACAACAGGTCTGAAAGTGGTTGATATGATAGGACCCTTACATGTGGATTTTTTCAATCAAGAAAGATGTCTCCTCAATGATGTAGATATACGCATTAATCTTATGCGCCACAATACAAAGTTTGTTTTAATGATGTCTCCAGACGACTCAGATATACAAATTAACGTACTGGAGGCAATACTTCATGCTCGGAAAATGAAAATCTCAACCGCAGTCATGAACGCTCATTCATTAGCTCTCCAGAAAACTTCTGCTAAATATCCTATAAGACGAAGAAATGTGTGTTATTTTACAATCCCAAAGGGTAGTAGCAATATGAGCCCTTCCTTATATAAACTTTTTGATAACATGTTCAAACTTGTTTGGTAATTTTTAAACAAGAAATGCAGTTAATGAGTTTTACCGTTGGAAACTTAACGGTTTTCACTTAACTTCTTTAGATTTTTTTGTATTTACTAAAATACATAACATAAAATTTTACATCTGACATTTACAATTTGATCTGCGGTGAAGATATGTGTTATAACTTCAACGATTTCCGTGGCGTTTTTTTTTACATCCTTTTCGATTTTAATTACTCTACGGTAGCAAAACTTTTTAAACACGAAATACCACACCCCTTTTTTTCCTTTATCACCAATGCACACTTGCACATCTGGATATTTATTTTTTTTTCTTTGACCACTGCCAATTAATATTTCCTTACGCAAAATGGAAACGAAAATACAGTTAAAGATATTACAAATGTCAAAGGGTTGGACTACCTCTACCATTTAGATTGACCTTTAACCTGATTAGCTGTTTTTATCTCCTACAATTGGGCCCACTGAATTTTCACCACTGCCTAAGTGACTTTTGCACCGTCGTGAACAAGTTATCATCAGCAGTTAAGGATTTTCCGTGGATACCTTACCAAAAATAAACACCAGTTCACACAAACAAACAACATGGCTATCAACCAAACATTGGACAACCTCATAGGAGATTTAAGGAATGTCCAGAACTTCTTTGTCCGATTAAATTACCTGAATCAGATGCACGTCGGAACTGTAGACCGTTTAGGTAAGTGATGCATTCCTTTTATATCCGTATAAATCGTTTTAGCATGGCTTACACTGCAGGGCTCAAAATATCAGGAATATTGTATGGCAATAACTGCTACGCAAAATACAAATTGATTACCGATTAGCAATAAATGTGCAGCAAGTTGAAGTGATTGACTAATGTAATTCAGAGATAAAAACAACAAAGTTTTATACAGTTCAGCTGTTAAGCCTATAAAATGCGAGTATGTAGCATACAGTTTTGGTCAATCATTTTATACTGTTTTGCACATCATTTTCCATTTCTGAGTCAGAAGTAACATCAAACTTGTCACAGTTTGTACTCAAAGAGTTTAAAGTTTTGTATCGCAAACTTGATAATTTGTGGAGCAAATTGCAATGCGCGACCACTTATTTCGTGCCCTGCACTGACCAATATTTACAAAATTTTGCACGCATTGTTTATAACAGCTCATGTGTGGCAATTGATGGACGAAACTGGAAATTATATTCACCGGCAGCTGCTAAATACCATCCCATACAACGATAGCGACGACAAAATGGAGGATTTTGATGATGACAATGGATATGACACGGACAGTGATGCCACTGAACTATGGCCAGGAGAAGAGGAGGAGGAGGAGAACATGCCTTCTCCACCGCCTACACCCCCACCACAATAACCACCACAGGGGGCCCTACCTCCGGATGACTACCACCACGATGAAGAAGAACAGCAGCAGCAGCAACAACAACAACAACAACAACCGCCGCAAGTACAAGAACAGCTAACGGAAAATTAATTATCTGTTTTTTTTTTTATTTCAATATTTTTGATGCAATTTTAATTAGAACCTATTATTCGTATTCGTTCTTTGTATTTTTCTAATACATTATTAAACTTTTTTGGTTTTATTATGATATTGAATTATTTATTTATTCCTAAGGTTTGTTATGTTAAAGGTAATAATAATACCCTGCAGGTGGTCCATAGGGGGAGGGTAACAGTCAGCCCGGAGTGAAAGTTTGATTTTTTTATGTTAGAGCAGGTGGTCCTTTAAGGGAGGGGAGGGTTCAGCCCGGAGTGAATGTTTGGTCACGCCCACTTCCGTTCGCTATAATTCCAACCAAACAGAGCAGGCCACGCCCACTTCCGGTCGCTATAATTCCAACCAATCAGAGCAGGCCACGCCCACATTTTGTTGTGACGTCACTTCCGGTCGCGCATGAGCCCTGTTTGACTACTAGCAAAGTTTGTCATGACCAACAAATTCACCCAAGACATAATAGAACAATCGTTTGCCAAACAGCGATGCGCAGCACGGAAAAATCGTCATCCGAACCTACTTACTTATTCCCAGAACGATCTCAAAATCCAGATCTTCAAGAACCGGGCAATTGCTGGAAGAGGAGGCAATACAAAGACAGTTTCGGTGATTATTTATTCTGTTCCTGAAGGGCAGAACGTAATGGCCGTGTTCTTATTTTATGATGTTTTATACGATATTTCTGATTAATATTTTGTTGTGTTGCCTTTCCGACATTAATTGTAACATGTAAAAATAAAGCGTATCATCTTATCCTCAAGTGCCTCATCAATCTCGCATCCACGCATTAAAATATTACATAATGCATCAAATTCCTGACCATTAAGCATATCAACAAACATTTTCCTATTCACATTTCCATCTGCTTTAAAGGGACAGGCAACTGAATAAAATTTTTTTAATATGTTATTCAGAGTGATAAACTATAGAGAATGGCTATTTGGTATGTTAACCAATTCGCAATGGTTAACGAGTTATAAATTAAATTCGAAAAAGGTATGCTGACTGCAAATTCAACAGCCGTTATAAGTAACGG
>JAVBJR010000504.1:0-3506 GCA_031546965.1 Dysgonomonas sp. | reverse complement strand
CGCACTTTAGCTTTTACACTGACCGCAAATGCGAAACAGAAGCGTATGCCGGAAGCGCCACATGCAACCGTTTTCTTCTGTACACATTTTCACATGTATAGGTTAAAAGTAAACCTAATAATTCCATCTTGTTTCATGATGATGGTCCGACAGTGGTTGCAAACCTTTTTTGCATGCTACCTATGCGTTTCATGGGCACAGTAAACAAAAAGTAAAGCCTAGTACTCAATTCACATTTTTCACTAGCGTATAGAGCGAATATGGTGGTTCAACAGCGCCAACAAACTCGGCATATTTCATTCATGTGAAAAACACTGGGGAAATGTAGATGGTGAAATATGTTTAGTGAGCGTGGTTTGGCACTGTTGGTCCACCATATTCGCTCTTCACTAGTGAAAACTGTGAACTGAATACAAAGAAAGTAATGCACTATTCCAATAATCCTTATTTTTGTTACAAAGTAGTACATGCCTTCAGCTATTTTCTATGTAATTGCTAAATTTATTTAATGAATTATGTTAATATGGTATACGGGTTTTTCTATGCCATCTTTTAAAATGGCCGTCCTACAGCAAATGATCATTTTTGAGCCCAATTTTGGACCTCTTCATCTGCTGCTTAACAAGTCTTTTTTTCATGGGACCGAACACATGAAAGTCATAAGGTGCAAGGTCTCGATTGTATAAACTTTGCTTTTAATTCTTTATAAATTTCCGTAAAGTTACACTTTTTGCTCATGAAAAACATGTCACTATATAGGTCTTCAAAAATTTCAATTTGGAAGGTCCTTCCAAAGGACAAGTGTAACCTCACAGAAATTCAAAACGAATTTAGCAAAGCGTTACGGTCCAGACCTTGCATCCTTATATGACTTTCATGTGTTTGGTCCGTGAAAAAGGACCTTGTGCAGCAGGAGATGAATAAGTCCAAAATGGGGCTCGAAAATGATTATCTAAAGTTGGACGGACATTTTTTAAAGGATGGCATAGGTAACCTCATACCACATTAACATAAGTGATTAAATAAATTTGGCAATTACATGGAAAATAGGTAAAGGTATGTAGTTTGTAACAAAAATAAAGAAAACTGGAATAGCACATTACTTTTTTTTCGGGAAAAATTATTGCAACTTACTTTTTGACTGCGCCTCATACATGTAGGGGAATGATGAGATAAGAAAATGTGATAATGTTGGCCAGTCATAAAATTACGTGAGTGAATCTTCTGTAGGCTACTATTTATTTGTATATATTGATACATCCCAGGAAACCCGTGAAAATTACGTTTGAGATATTGTGAAAACTATATGTTCATTTGATAACAGTGTGCAAAAGTGTGTTGAAAATATGTTAATGCAAAAAAAAAAACATTTTCACATACAGACATGCATGATTGCACACGTGAATATTGCGTGGATTTTGTATGATAAATGCACCACCGCGACGTTAAAATTGCAGTAAGACCTCGGCCAACTCCTAAGTATGTAGTTTCCACATATTAGGGACTTAGCACAAAATACGTATGTTACATCGTACCGTATGTATATTTTGCACTAAGTCCCTATTATGTGGTGTGGTGAACGTTCTCACCGTTTAATTTCCACAAATTTTGGTTTCACTTCTGCTAACATTTAAAATATATAATAATTGTGCTGAAATTGTAGAAAATATAAACCTCAATTTACGTGGCCATTTAGAATTAGGAAACACCACTGGCAAGGCAACTCTGTTCAGACTAGCTGGGAACCAGTAATATCACCTGTGGTAGCCTCCCAGGAATAAAAGCATTGCAGAACCAGCATAATTCCCTCATATAAATATAAAATGCGCTATTCTGCTGTTTCTGCAAGCAATCGGGACATACATACAAAATGTAAAGTCTGCATGAAGTCTCATTAAAGCTAACACTATAAGCATGGATTACCCATGCATTTATTTGAGATAGTGCAATTGAGATACCGTGAGTACATGCATGGATGCATATGTCCAACGTTCAGCTTAGACCGTTCAAATGAAACGTAGAGATTTATTTATTTGGACGAATTAAAAGATACATAACTATGTTTCGGCCAGTTAATTAAAGCAATATATAAGGAAGTTCCATGTACAAAAGGTTCGTTTGAAAAATTCACTGTTGGCAGCTATAGGTTCCATCCAAGTAGTAAGACTGCGGTCATGATGTCTTCACTGGAGTTGAATAGTTGTCGTTTAGAGCTTTTTTCATGTGATTAAGCCCTAAAAACTTTAAATAGACAACTATTCAACTCTCACGCAGACATTGTTGTCGCAGTGATCCAGTGGTTTAAGGAGCCACCAGTGTAGTCATTATAATTTTCCAAGCCCCTTTTACACCGTAAAAAAATAATTTTTAAGCCTGCTGAATAAAATTCCACCGCCTGGGAATTAAAAATTTCAAATGTACACATGCAGTATAACATCAACTGATTGACCACCTAGCGATCAAGTTTTCAACCTGCTGATGTTGGTCTTTTGTGACCTTGAGTGCTGATGGGTGCAAAAACCAGCAACCCCTCAAGTTGTGAAAATCCGTCAATGAAGAGTTGAAAACGGCAGTGATGGACTGGCTGAACTCCCGGGCAGCGGAATTTTATTCAGCGGGCTTAAAAAACATTTTTTACGGTGTCCAAGGGGCTTGAAAAATTATGATGACTATAACTGTAAAATGAAGTAGTGATTGTATATCATTGAAACAATCGAGAAATTTTATTCCCTTAATTGGTTCTTGATTTCTACTCAATCGGCCCTTATTTTTCAAATGAGCCTCGTATAATTACGTATGTTTTAATTCCTCCAAATAAAAAAATGTTTCTACAATTCATTTGAACAAAGTAATACATATTTGGCCTTTCAAAATAGGTAATTTGTTTTTGTTTGAAGCTCTATGAACAGGCCAAAAATGACACTTCCTGCATGACATGTCATATGCACTTTTGACACTTTCGCAAAAATAAAAATAAAATCCTCAAATGTTCCAAAATGTTATATACAGGTAGATCTCGTTTTCCCATTTACACATAAACCATACTCGTATACAATATTTTTCACCATTGTGAAAGAACTACTTGGAAACAATATTGTGTCATTATGCAAGTTTTTGATAGTGCCACCAGCTCATCAAAAATTGTGCAATTTAATATAGCAAACTAATCCAGATGCAAAACTAATTCGACATTTGTTTTTACATATATATTTATTATTTCAATATAGGCAATGAACAGTACGACCACACAAATAAATTTAATGCAAAAGCGCAAAAGCGCATTACAGGGCTCGCTCCTAGCTTTCATGCATCAGTTATAATAATATAAAATAATAAGCTTTGGAATGTGTTTAAGGTACAGTTCTTATTTGGATAATAATTTACATATATTTAAAATGATTACCAGCACTCTGTAAGTCATATATCATCGAGCGTTTATTGGAATTATCAGCATGATCTTCAAGCCTCTCCATTCAGCCTGCTGTTGACAGATGTTGGCTTCACCC
>JAVBJR010001111.1:0-2822 GCA_031546965.1 Dysgonomonas sp. | reverse complement strand
GACACATCCACAAATTACACATAGCAGAAGCTCAAAATTCAACATTTCTGTTAATAACTCCAATAATTGATCTATCAAAATAATAAAATTTGGCACTCTAGTGTAGTTTTTAATGACAAATCCAAATCTGAAAACAGAAATTACCTACGACATATGCTTTTTTTAATATTAGCATTTTTACCAATAAACTTCAAACTGTAAAACGACGAGTGGGAACAATTTTAAAAATCTGAATTTTTAACAGTAGTTGCAGATAAATATTGCCCACATGTGGCAAAAATTTCAAGAGGGTGCTTTTTGTTTTCGATTTAAAAAAAACGTGTTACACTTAAATCAGCAACCAGCTTCAGTGAAAATGCATTTTTCTAAGGTAGAAACATTGTATTAAAATTATTGGAATAATAGATAACTTAATTACATCTGTTTATGCAAAATGCAAATGCTGAACACACCTGTCATGCTAAACAAATATGACATGGAAAATTCTGATGAGCTTGGCGACATCAGGGTACAGTGCATGAAACAAACACTGGCACCAATATTTTGGTTTGGAACTTGGAACACCGTTATAGTGCCTAGCAGTTGAACCACCAGAAATGGGAAGTGCAAGACATTATAAACTTCAAAACAATAATACTCTTGTGATGATAAAAAGTGCTACACATTGTTTATGAAAAGGAATGCAGAAAGATGTACCCATCATGTTTCTAAACGGAAAATGTGTTTCAGTATACAACTGCAGTTCATATGTTTAGCAAGTTGTGAGTTTGAGGTTGCAGTGGTTGAGACAAAGGTGTATAACTTTGGGATGGAATGGAATAGCCAATTGGACAGTTGAACATTGAATCTGCAGGATATATGCGTAAAGTTGATGCCAAAGTGCCATTTGTAACCTAAAAAACATGTCTGACAAAAAATCTGCAACACATGCATAGTGTTTCAAAACTTTAGCAAGGTATGTAAGTGGTTTCATAAGTTTAGCAAGGCAAATAAAAACCTTTATTTCCTGGCCCAAAATATACATTATAAAGGAACAGATATCAGTACTTCGTTGGGTGACCTCGTGATCTTATAACTGCGCAAATTCTGCGAGGCATTGATGCTACCAGATCAGAACATTCCTTACATGTGAGTGTTGCCCAAACTTTCCGCAATTCAGCCACTAATTCCATCTTAGTGGTGGGTTTTGAAGCCTGAAGACGTTTCTTCATGGTACGCCAAACATTCTCGATTGGGTTCAGATCTGGCGAGTTTGCTGGCCACTCCAGAAGATCAATTTTGTTAGTCTTAAACCACTGCATCACCGTCTTGGCCTTGTGAGATGAGGCATTATCCTGCTGAAAGATAGCAGATGTGTCTCCATACAATGTTTCCTGGCTCGGGATCAGAAATGCCTCCATGATGGCTGTGTACGCCTCGGCATTGACTCGCCCATTCACAATGCACATCTCGCCAGCACCTTCGGCGGACATGCAACCCCAAAGCATCACCTTGGTTAGATATTTGATAGAGTTTTTGGTGCAAGTGAGATGGAATTCTTCCCCCCTCTAGCGATATATCCGTACTCTGTGATCGCCAAATGACACACAAAACATATATTTGTCACTGAATTACTTTTGCCCAGTCATTAACAGTTCAGTTGCGATGCATTTTGGCCCACTTTACACGGTTTTGTTGTTGCTTCTTGGTTAAGCGTGGTGTGACATGCAACACTTTTGCTTGAAAGCACAAATCAGCAAGTCTCCATGTCGTCGTTTTGGAAATGCGCTTCTTCAGCATTCTGGACCACATAGTTGCATACATTCCAGCTGAAGCAAATCTGTTTGCAACAACCGTCTTTTTAAGGGCACGGAGATCACGTTGTGGATGCCCAGAACGCTTCCTTGGACCCAAAATGTCCCCGCCATCTGCTTTGATCCTTTTTAAGCATCTACTTATTGTTGACTCCTATCTGTGAAGGTGTTCGGCTATAGTCTTCAATGTTTTGCCATCTTTTCATTGTTGAACAATGTACTGCTTTTCAGCAAATGTGAGTTGCTTAATTCTGTTTGCCCATTTTGAAGAACAGAGACATGTGGCCCTAGCCACATGAATATATACATACAAATATGTAAATTGTGCACTGCAACTGACCAATGTACACAACTTGCTAAACTTCTGAAACACATTTCATGGGTTGCTAAACTTTTGAAATGATATGCGTGTGTTGTGCAATTTTTGCTTGCAACACATTTCGCTTTACAAAGGGCACTTTGGCATGAACTTTACGTGTATATATCCTGCAGATTCAATGTTCAATTACTGTTCAATTGGCTATTCCATTCCATCCCAAAGTTATGCACCTTTGTCTCATCAACTGCAACCTCAAACGCACATCTTGCTAAACTTGTGAACTGCAGTTGTATTATTAGCATTTGTGATGTATTGAATGAAAACCCAACTTCAAACAAGAATGTCAGGTAATAATTTTAAACAATACTTTAACATGCAAATTAAACACTATGTTTTGTAATATTTTACATTGAAACAGTTTTGAATTTTAAAATAAAAAGTGGCTAATACTTTCTGGATAGCCTACATATATGCAGCACAATATTAAAAAAATAACATGCTCACAAATTAATTTAAAAGGAAATATCCAGTGACAGTTACTTACATTGCAGTTTTTTCATGTTAGACGATACAGTGAAATCCGTTTATAAGCACTCTGGTTAAAAGAACCCTCCTGATATAGTGAACAATTTTCTCGGTCCCGGCAGGGCAATAGGGGTTTTAATGTTAAAAACTCCGTTTATAAGCACTCTGGATGTAAGAAACTCCGG
>JAVBJR010000438.1:0-3061 GCA_031546965.1 Dysgonomonas sp. | reverse complement strand
TCAATATAAATTTTCCTCAGCGTGTATAAATGTGATGGCTTTATTCTGTTACAAATTCGTGATTTTTAGAATTAAATTGCGACCGCCAGATAGCTTGATGCACTTTACCCCTTGATGTGAATAGCCCCGGTCTCCCCTACTATTTGAGCGCTTTACCTGAAATAATGAACAGTGCAGCGCAGGCTTGCCCCTGCATGGTTACGAGATGATCAACTTTCGTAAATCGGAGTTGCAATTATAATTATACGTGGTACCCATACATTGAATTGCTTGTATAGAACAATGGTATGGAGTAATAGCGAAGTGTATGGGAAATCTAAGGTGTTACAGCAAGGTGCAGGGACACAATATTATAGCATAATAAGGCATATGATAACAACTAAGGAGTAATAGCAAGGTGTATGAAAAGAATGGGTAAACATGTATAACATGTATAACAAGGTATAAGTGAACAATGGGAAAATATTATGGCAATGTATATAAGTGGACAATCGAAATGTGCTGGTAACAAGGTGTATAAAACAATGGGCAGATATATTCAAAAGGTGTATGCAGTACCAGCTGTGAAACAGGGGTCCGAGAGGTATAACAGGGTTGGAGTATGTGTAACACCTCCTGATGAAGGTGTTCCCACATCGTCGTTATGCAATAGCATACCCTATCTTCTTAGAGTGTATAGTGGTTTAAAATCTGCAAACAGATACAAAATCTGATAAAACGAATAGGCGATTTGATGTCTCAAAAACTGTTATTTGCCGGAATGTTGGTAGCACATCAATACTGCAATGCATTCGACGCATTGCTGTGCTACCAACATTCTGGCAAATCCGTTTTTCGAACATCGATATCGTCGCTCCGTTTCATCGGATTTTTTATCCGTTTGCAGATTTGGAACCAGCTAGATGTACTGCAGGACCTGGCCAATGAGCAAGGATTCACCATTTAGAAGGATGTGCATGGCACCCCGACGTTCGGAAGAGAACGACCATGGTTCCTGGCGTTGCCACAAGAGGGCGCTGCTTTCTATGCACCACATTGCATTCTGGGTAAACCCCATCGGACAATGGAACGTGGAATAGCAGAACGTATGCTGGAGTGACGTCACTTCGTCGACGTTCTTTCCCAGAATGCAACAGATTCGAACAGATTATGGTCTGTACACGTAAGCCCCGCCCTCCCCATATTAAAAGTATGGGGTGCCACATCCTGGTAACACTATAATGAATCCTTGCCAATGAGCTATCTTGCATGTTAAAAATTCAAGATTTTCGAATGCTATGATTGTGCGTTCGAAAGTCCTCAAAGTGCACATGAGCATATAACCCCTAATGTGCAAGTCGTGTTGCAATATTTGTTGTTTTACTTGCGATTACATTCATGCAGTATTAATTGTTAGTGCAGCAACGCCTCTGTGACTCACCCTGTATATTGTAGGTTAGATATACGTTACATGAGCATACACTGTGTAATGTGAGTATTTATGAGTTTCGCAGTCACAATAAGCATATCTGTAACACAAGAATTCAGTGAAAACATAGGTATGTTCACACGAAGATGATGGAGTGGAGTGAGTCTTCATTGTATACTACCAGAGCGGCGTCCGAATGTCGCGAAATCATTACACTTGTGGTGTACAACAAAATGTTGTAAATGCAAATTACTGAAGCATGCACATTCATGTGGGCTATCCGGAAAGTATTAACCGTTTTAATTTAATGCTAGATGTTATTTAACAACAAGTTTAAAATGCATTTCATACTATTTTTTAAAAGTATTACTGTATTTTTAAAGCGTATCTTGGCTATAGGAAATATTACTGTGATGTGTGATCTTTTCATGATGCCCCTAATTTGTTGCCCCTAGTTTGAACTGTGAAACTTTTATCAGCGGCATATAGGTCACTTAACAGATGTGAGGAGCAATTCGCAGTGAAGGGAACAAACACATTTTTACAGTCTTCAGAAATTGATTAATGGTTCAATACTGTTCGAAATGCATGCGTCCCATGCACCACTATTATTGGCAATGCTCATAAAACCAATACGTTATTTTTCTTAGGGCCAAGAAACAATTTCACATGTAAGATCAAAAATTTAAATAATAAAATACGGCAGAAAATAATGCAGAAATCAGTGCTAATTCCATTCTGTAAAAAATATACATAAACAAACCTGCTTCATTAAAACTCAGATCGACCGGCACGATGTAGGATATGTCACAAGTATTGTATCGGGAAGAAAGGTACCATATGCAACAATTAATTTCACAAAAATCTGCTGCAAAGTGCTTTTTGCGATTCGGTTGAAAAATGGTGGGGAGGTTGTGCAGAATAATTAATCATATTCACTCAGAAAATAAAATAGTAAATATGTCAAGCTTTATTATAATTTGCAAGTAACATGGTGAAAATTGTATTTTACATTGTTGTCATTAAAATCTTACTTTGTATGGAATTGTGTACTGCATATACTGTCCCAGGGCCTGCGCTACCATTAAGGCAGATTAGGCAACCGCCTAGGGCACAAGCGGTAAGGGGGCACAAAAATCCAGCCGCCTTTATAGAACGTTACAGTAATAAGAATATTCAAGAGACATTCAACGTCAAATCGCCAAGAGTTCACACTATCTTCAATTTCATTCACAGTAGTATCAATAGACACAGGACAGATAAGATCTTGTGCTAAGTATTAGATTTCACAAAGTTGCGGAATTATGAAGAAATTACGATTTTGTGAATCCGAGCAGCAAGGTTCTTGCAATGCTAATATAAATAGAAATAAAATAAAAAAATCGATGTGGCCGGAGATGAGTTTAGTTGGTGGTTTCAAAAATGTCAAGAATGCAATCTGACAATTACAGCCAGCTCTAGTCATCACAAATGTCAATATAACGAACTGCTTGAACTAACGAACAGGGTGGTGACTCCGATCCTCAAAATCGTAATTTATTTTTGTATTTCATAATTTTCCAACTATGGCAATAAATACCCAAAAATATTATGCTTAGCAAACGTTCTTATATTACATATGTCTATCCATACAAAAATATGAATTAAATCTAA
>JAVBJR010000907.1:0-5071 GCA_031546965.1 Dysgonomonas sp. | reverse complement strand
TGATGTGCCAACATAATCTGCGTGTTTAAAGTCCGAGTGGGGCATGAACGCGTCAAAATACCGAACGTCGTACCGAGTACGGCGTATCGAGTATCGCGTACGAGATCGCGTATCGAGTGTTGCGTATCAACGTATCGAGTACCGTACCGATACGAGCGTCGGCTTCGTTTTCCAGTACGATTTCGCGACATCCAAGGCTGATTCCTAGCCTAGAGGCAATTTTAATGGTCGATTCATGATCAAAGTAAGTTCACAACAACATTTTCTACTTGCCATTAAATCAACTCGGATTTTGGAGTCGATTTAATTAGTTTTATATGGATTTCTAGTTGACATTATCAGGCACGAAGCAAGATGGAATGAGGAAAACAGTCAGTTGGCCAGGTTAGTGTATAATATACATAGGCCTGGAGTTATGAATCGCAACGACTACCTTGCTGTATTTAATGGCGGTTTTACCCCCCATTTTTCCGATTTTCAACATTGCGCCCATGTGACTTTGGGGATTTTTCACACGGGCGCAATCGTATGAACCCTGGTACAAAATGTATAGCCTTCAAGCCTATATCCTTGGCTTTCAAACAAACGTTAGTTTTTAATTTTACGACAAGTAGTTTTACGGGAATTTATTCGTAAGTGATTTTTGACGCATTTGGCCCCGGTCTCCTCTACTAATTATATTTACACATACCAATTACAGGTATTAATTACCAATTTGTAATTATTTACAAGTTGCATTTATTAGCAAGTAACAGAACACTGCAATGTACAAAATGCTTAATTTTGATTTTTTGATGACTTTACATTTTAAATTTTAAACATTTATTTTAAATTAATTTTAAGTTATTTAGTTATTGATATATATAAAGTCATAATCACTGAATATATTTAAATTTCCTGAAGCTCAGAAACAATTTTAACTCACAATTGATACATATATTCCATAATGAGACCAATCACAAAAGGAAAAATTGTGACCAATAAAAATTCAACATTCTATTCAGCCAGCCAATGAAAAGCATTGGCTGGTGTTGCAGATATAATACAAAACATGCATAACCACAGCATTATTTTGTGTTGAAATAAACAAGTCCTGACAAAATTAATTGAATTATTGCTTAAACTGATTATTAATAATTTTTTACAAATTAATTTGCCACAAATATATTCTCAAAAATTACAGCCGATTGTTTTTATTATCTCACCGCTAGCAGAAATTCCAAAATATTTCTATATTTCCAGCCAGCATTGGTGTAAAAAAACAAAACAAAAACTAATGTCAATTTTATGTATTAAATAATTATAATTATTTGATAATAAAATTATGAGTTATAACTCAGGGCTGCCAAATGAGTCACTTTTTCCAATATTTTCAAGCCAAAAATGTATTACAAGTCAAGATTATTCACAATACACATGTAATTAATTTTGTGAGGGCTTTATAGAACTTCTGATTTAAAAATAAAGCAATTTCGTGGTTGTGCATGTTTTGCAATATATTTGTAAAATCTGTTTTTGAATACAGTAAACTATCGTGTATTTGTAGTTTTCTGTTTTAGGCTAATAAAAGAATGTAAAATGTTAGATACCAATGAATTTAGCAATAGTATTGCTTGGTTTTTTAATAAAATAATATAGGAAATAAATAATATTCAACTTCATTAATAATTTTAAAAGATTAAATTTGAGTGTGTTAAATATAGGTATATCTAGTATCTTTCACAATTATTAAACAAGTAATGATACTATAGTAGTTGAATATTATTGCTAAATTCATAGGTATTTTTAAATAGCGAACATTTTGCACTCTTTTAGCCTAAACAACAGAAAATTACAAATACACAATAGTTAAAAAAACAACTTGGATTTTTACAAATAACATTTTCATATTCCTTTGTTTTTGTGTACAGATTTCCTGATCCAACATAACTACGTGGAGGAAAGGAAAAGAAAAATCAAAGTTCTATTAAGTTTTTTATATCATGAATTTTTGTGTCTGTAATTTACTGTATGTATCAGATACATACATATTATCAAGAGTATATGATATTATTGTGTGGTCATAATAAAATGTTTTCATACCAAATGTTGTCATTGTATGCATCCATGTTTTGCAGCAATTTACACAAACGTGTAGATCAACTATACAGTTGGAATTGCCGTTGATTTAAATCTGTACAATTAATTGTACAATTAATTGTAATGAATATTCATGCTTGAAACGTGGTTGAACCAAACTCGTTTCACCGGAAAACATGGTCAAATATGTTGTCATTTGACGTCCTTTTCTTGGTTGGTCGCCGACGTCGGACATTTCGACGTCTACCCAGGTAGCACAAATCTGCTACTAAACGTTGTGGATCTTCTATTTGTAGTTGAATGTTTAGCAGCTAGTGTTAAACCATTTAATAAACTGCTAAAAACCGCTACTTATCAACTGCTTCAGAAAACGAGCTCTGTAAACCGTTAGAAGATGTTGTTGGAATAGCTGCTACGGATGGAATTTGGGCCAACGTTGATTCAATGGTTACAGTTACAACATGTTGTAGCTGCTGCCAAGGAAATATTTTCCCCATGTAAAACTGGTTTATCAAACCAGTTTATCGCTGTAGTCTGCATCGATATATATCGATATCAGGGCTCCGCCCACAAGCCAGTTTGAATATGGCAGTTGCAAAATGTAAGGAAAACGGTGGATACATGCAGCTCAAGCTTGTCAAAAACCATGGTTTCATCTACCAAAACCCAAAAAACTGTGATCCAACTATGAAAACAGGGAAGAACAAGTAAGTAATATTATAAGTCTTGCTTAAGTTCAGTTTAAGGTTATATAGCCACCATGCAATTTGGAATTTCTGGCTAGTATCAACTTTGTTAGGCCTAAGAGCTAAATTAGGCCCAACAAAGTTGATAACTACTACCAAGAAAATACAAACAGCACCAATATATAATGGATTACTTTCTATTAATTTCATTTTTTTTTAATATTGATCTAGTCCATAATCTCAATTAATTGTAACATTAAAATTGCAATAATTGTGTTGAAAATGTTAACACATTCAGATTATGTAAGCAAAAAGTAATATAAATATTAAAATATATTTTTTGCTACCATTTATCATTTCAGATAACCAATTAATTGGAAATATAATAAACACAAAATAGAAACTACAAAATGCCTGCAAAATAACTCAACTATGGAAAAAGAAATATATCA
Source organism: Dysgonomonas sp. (assembly GCA_031546965.1). Lineage (GTDB taxonomy): Bacteria > Bacteroidota > Bacteroidia > Bacteroidales > Dysgonomonadaceae > Dysgonomonas_A. The sequence continues at coordinate 1,854 of JAVBJR010000907.1, read as the reverse complement.
ATCAAGTAATATTAACATTTAGGATATTCTTGCGGAGCATTGCAAATTACATTTTTTTGCGGAATACATTTGTCTTAATTATACCCTATGTAGTTTATTTGGAAAGTATTTTGCATTTTTTATTTTAAAACCCAAACCTGCTGTAAAGTCAAATGTTAAATAACAGAATGTTTAACATGCACATGAAAGTACTGTTTAAATTGTTACCTTACACTGTGAGATTGTTTGAGCCAAGTTCTACTTTGCTATATTTGCCAATGTAGTTGAACTGTCAAAAGACCTTGTAAAACATAGATAGTTCTCATTTCCCTTATGGCTAGGCAGAGTGTATTTTATTAGGGTGCATTTATCTTTGCAAAATTGTGGATATTATTAACTGAAAATATATTTTTACATTGCATAGGTTGCTGCGTGGAATACAATCATGGACATTGTTACCAAGAGGACTTGAGATATTTCAGATATACCCTATGCTACCACAAAGATCCAAGAGAAGCAGTGTATGATAATTAAGGTTGATTATGCCGGTGAACAGGTTTTATTACAAAGAATGATATTGATATTTTAGAATTCAAAATTGTGTTGCCAATTAGTTAGGTCCATGTGAAATTTCATTGTATCACCACACAGAGAACATAATGTGGACATCATATAGGGTAAATTGAAATTTTTTGATATAACTGTCGCAATAAATTAACAGTGAATTGTGGATTTTTGCTAGTATTAAGAAACTTCTGAAATGTTCTGGTGAATTAAAATGACAACAGATTGATTCCCGTTTGCAATAATTTGATTTTTATCAAATTATACATTTAGATTTATTTAAATCCTTAAACCACAACAAGATTTGTGCTAAAAAATATTGTTAAAATTAACACTGTAGACGGAAGATATTCTGAATGGAATTATCCCCCATGGATTTTGTTGTGAATGCACCAGTTCTTTTAAAGAATATTCAAGGCGAAGTCAAAAAGTTGGTTGCAATCATTTCTTAAAAATAAAGTAATGTGCTAATTCGGTTATCCTAATTTTTGTCACAAAGTACGTACCTTTACCTATTTTCCATGTAATTGCCAAATTTATTTATTCACTTGTGTTAATGTGGTACGAGTTTTTGTACGCCATCTTTTACAAATGTCCGTCCAACAGCAGATAATAAATTTTGACCCCCATATTGGACCTCTTCTTCTGGTGGTTGACTAAGTCTTTATTCATGGGACCAAACACATGTCAGTCATAAGATGCAAGGTCAGCTAGACAGTAAAATTCCTTAATTCTTCATGAATTTCTGTGAGGTTACACTTACGCTTTGGAAGAAAGGACCTTCCAAATTTTAAGTTTTGAAGTCCTTGCTGTGACACATCTTCATTTCTTTGATGAGTAAAAAAGTGTAACCTTTATGAAAATTCATAAAGACTTAAGCCACTTATGGCTTACATGTGTTTAGTCCCATGAAGAATGACCTTGTTAAGCAGCAGATGAAAAAGTCCAAAATGGGGCTTAAAAATGATTATCTGCAGTTGGACGGACATCTTTAAAAGATGGCGTACAATCGTACCACATTAACACAAGTGAATAAATAAATTTGGCAATTACACGGAAAATAGGTAATATTATATACTTTGTAACAAAAATTAGGACAGCCGGATTAGCACATTACATTTTTTTTCACAAATTATTGTAACTAACTTTTTTACTGCACCTAGTATACTTTTAATGAAATGTTGTGAATAGACCTATTTCACGCATGCGCAGTAGCTGCGTAGTTCGCGTTCGAATCCAAGGTTCGATGCACGTTATCCGACTGCAGGCAATCGCAATCGAACGTACGAGGAGTGGTAGAAATACACGTTG
>JAVBJR010000461.1:0-2628 GCA_031546965.1 Dysgonomonas sp. | reverse complement strand
GAGCATTCGGTAAAACACTAATAACTTTTTGTTTCAATTTTTAATCGATTTCTGCTTTAGCCAGTGTTATAAGGGACACGATAACTACTTACTAGCCGATTATCAGGGTACCTTACAAAACCGTGTCAGTTCTCCTTTAACATTACAACAGCTTTGTATTTTAAAATGAACAGCGGCTAATACTTTCCGGATAGCCTACGTATTTTATGTAAATAAATTCCATCATATCATACTCTAATATAAATGATCAATTACTTTAAAAGCCAATATTTTCGCGCGCCTTAATTTTCGCGGAAACCCATGCATGTGACCTTTCACGGAGGCTTTAATTTTCACAGTGTTTTTATTTTCGCGGAAGATTGCTTTTGCGCAAATATAGCGAGAAAAAAAAAAACACCGTGAAAATTACCACTTTTAAAGTATCAAATTTTAATGAAATTGAATACATTTCCTACCCACAATTTTTTTAAGTTGGTTCATTTATTTTAACATGGTTCATACCAATATGTTATTACCATTTTCCACCGAGTTTTCCAGGTTTTCCAGATTGCTTAGATAAAATTTCCAGACCATATTATGTAAATGCAGGTTAAACTAGTTTTATGGCAACCATTTTTCTAACCGACTTTCATTTTAAACACATTCAAATTGTATATTATACATTGAAACCCGAGGTGAAACCTGACAATGTTGGAAAATTTGATTTTCTTTTGGACCATGATTTGTTTTTAGAAAACCTCTCTATGCTGGAAAGCATGTCTATATCGGAAAACTTTCAGTGCCCTTGAGTACTCCACACTAGAAGGGTTACACTCTATATTTATATATTTACAGCGATTTATACAACAGGGTAGCTACCAAACCAGTGAAGTAAATTTCCCCGAGTTTCCCAGGTTTTCCAGAGTGATTACACAAACTTTCCAGAGTATATTCTATGCAGGTTAAATTTTGCAAAAATGTCATCAGCAGGTCAGGACACCGTAGATTAAATAGCCAAGTATGAAAATCCTGGACTCATTAAAAAATCAAAGAAATATATATTTTATTGCAAACACTTTTCTTTATAATTTTAATGTATAAAGTTTTCAAGTTGCACGTTTATATTAATTTACCTGAGTTTTCCAGGTTTTGACAAAATTTTGGCAAATTCCCCGAGTTTTCCCTGAATTTTTAGCCAAAATCTAAATTTCCTGAGTTTTCCAGATTTTCCCTGTTGGTAGCAACCCTGTACGAGTTTTCCAGGTTCTGCCAAAAGTTTAGCAAATTCTCCAAGTTTTCTTTCCTTGAATTTGTGCTAAAATCTAAATTCCTCGAGTTTTCCAAATTTTCCAGGTTTCCCTGAGTGGTAATATGATTGATCCCTGAAAGTATTATTATACAACCCCGTTATAAGCTTGACATCACTGTTCATTCTACTTCACTTTAAACCCAGTGTACGTAGACAGGTAATTGTCACACGCAGTTTGATCGCAAAGTTAGACAAACTACTTGCACATATAGTAGTGCAAAATTTATGCAGAGTTGAATATTAAAGAAATCTCACCATCATCAAAGTTTTTGTTTGCTGGACTCGGGGCACTGGCCGTGTCACTGGTGTCATGGTCCGCACCGTTGGACTCCTCGCAACTGGATGTGGTCTCGCCGCTTTCCTCCTCATCCGTTGCCCGGACAACTTTACCATCCTTGTCCAATTTCTCCTCATCCTTCTCATCTTTTGCCTTCATGAAGATAAAGAAATACAAGAAGAAATCCTCGTTATTAGACTCTCAATTCTAATAAGTAGTTATGTAGCACATCAGGGTTGCTATACCAAACCCGTGAAGTAAATTTCCCTGAGTTTCCCAGGTTTTCCAGAGTGATTACACACAAACTTTCCAGAGTATATTCCACGTAGGTTAAATTTTGCAAAAATGTCATCGGCAGGTCAGAACACCGTATAGATTAAATAATCATGTTTGAAATTCCTGGAATAATATTAACATTCAAAGAAATATATATTTTATTGCAAACACTTTTCTGGATAACTTTAATTTAAAACTTTCAGGTTGCACGTTTATATTAATTTCATTAAGTTTTCCTGATTTTCCCTGTTGATAGCAACCCTGCACATGCAACATTTCAGTAGTACGTTCACTCACATTCTTATTCTTTTTTATAATCGAGTCCAAAGCTAACTTCCGCCTGTAGTTGAAGTAGAAATTCTTGCACTGAGCTTCCGTCTTAGTGACAACCATGGTGGAGATCTTCGTCCAGTTGGTTCCATGTTCCCCAAGACCTTGCTTGGCAACTTCCATCTCCTCTTCGGTCCACCGTGAAGTTTCCGCTCCTGCGCAGCAAACACAAGGACAAAATTGTAGAGAATAATAACTATATAAGGTACAGTTTGAGAAAGTCACATCATGCAACAGTCGATTGAAATTATACAGCCAAGTTCTTTCTACCTTCTAACACCAGAGGCACTACGAGTTCATTCGCGGTCGGGTTCGTTCCCAAACGTCTCGCGATACGATTGAAACACGCCGAACAACATTTGGTAGCGTCGGAAGGGATTTCTAATAAAATCATTGGACTTGTTGTACTGTTCTGTTGCACACAAATATATACTGTACAGGGTGTCTACTAAACTTT
>JAVBJR010000935.1:0-3070 GCA_031546965.1 Dysgonomonas sp. | reverse complement strand
TAAGCATTCTCTCCACCTTTCTTTTTTTTTCACACTTGACAACAGTGGTATTGGCACTCTACGTGGTACACTAACCGAAACTGGGACAGCATCTGGTTCCAATTCCATATGGTATTCACCTTCCATCAGGCCAATCCCCTTGAATAGTTCTCTATTTTCTTTTTGATACTTCCGGTCTTCATCTGTGATCTCTAAAATTCCTTCTAACCGTTTCACCAGGCCTAAACCTTCGCAGGCATCACGTCCTAGCAATGGCTCACTAAGTCCTTTGACCACGTAGATCTCTTCTACCTTGGATACAGAATCCCTCTTTAATGTAGCATGAAATTGTCCTACCACGGTCATTTCATTCTTGCCAGCACGGTATAATCTCCGGTCTGGTGGCTTCAGTTGTGTTCCATACCAGGTGCAGGATGAAGGTATCGCTGTAACATCGGCTCCAGTGTCTATCTTAAACTTCACCCAATGTTGATTGACGCGACGTCCAACTTTCCAAGTTGCGGATCTTACTGTTGAACTTGACACTGTTCCCAATAAGTCACCATCCTCATCATTCATATCTGTCTTTGATTCTTCCTCCACAGAATAAACTTCCTGAGCCTTCAATCTGCGGCACATGCGTCCATAATGTCCCTTTTTGGAACATGAGTAACACGTGGCATTACGTGCTGGGCAGTGTTCCTTAGGATGATTGCGACCTCCACATTGAGGACAAACCACCTCTCCTTGTCCACGGTGCTGGAAATGGACACCTCGCTTTGGTTGCCGCCCCTGGAATCTTCAATTACCCCGCACCAATCCACTGAAATTACAGTGCTTAGAAATTTCATCCAAACCTTCTGGAGCTTTTCCTTCATCCACTCGAAGAAAAGACTGTTGCATATGTACCACCTCGCATAATCTTGCCTTTGCCACTGCTGTTTCCAAAGTCAACGTGGAATCTAGTTGCAATGTCTCTGATAATTTAGCAGCAGCCAAGCCAACAATGAATCTATCTCGAATCAGTTCGTCTTTCAGAGCTGCATATTCACACGTTTCAATCAGCGCATGCAGTGCAGTAACAAAAGAATCCACTGATTCTCCTGGTTCATGCCTTCTGCGATGGAATTTCACAAGTTCATAAATCTTGTTGCGCTTTCCCACCAAGTGATCTTCAAAAATTTTCTTGACTGGTTCATACAGCTTCTTCTCTACTACATCAATTGTAGATGCTGCCAAAATATCCTCGGCTTCATCCCCCAAACAATAAAACAATAGATGAGTGTAGTCACCTGCGTAGCCTCTGCTTCATTATCCAGGCCAGAAGCTTCTCGATACCGTTCAAAACGGCGAATCCACTTAGGCCAATCCTCTGCATTCTTGAAGTCAAATGGAGCTGGTGGCACAAATTGAAATGCTGTTGCTATCATGAAAATCCTTGGTTCCTTGAAGTCCTGTTCGATTTCCAACTCTTCCTTTCTTTCAATTTCTTCCTTAGCATGTAGCATACTTCTTCATTTCCAAACTACTATTATCGAAGAAACAAACCAATTCCCAAACTTCTAACACCATGTCGAGTCACCACAGGAAGAATACAATCTTTAGTTGAACAGTCATTTTAATGTTGCTTGGTCAGTGGCAGGGTGGCAAATGCAATTCTACTATGATTAGACAAGTCCTTTTATACAATAGCTAGGGATTGACCTTTGATGTTACAACACAACTAGTCATTACGTAACAACTCTCAGTTCGCATAATTATAACAATAACTATGTTGATATTGGCTAACTGCCAAGATTACACCACACCTCCCCTTACAAATTGAAGAAACTTAACATTTCAATAACAATCAACAAACAAGCTAAATCAACAATATTGTAAATAATTTTCGCCCACAATAACAACTATAAATATAAATCACTTTTCTTCAATTAAACGTCGGGGTCTTACAATTCTCCGTTCTGGTCTAACAAACACTTTATGAGAGTCCGCTTTTCTTCCTGTTGGTGGTCCCACTTCCAAATGTGCTCTTTCTGGGATTGTCCATAATGTCCTTGGTGTCTCTGATAAAGTTTGGTACACGTCTTGCGAAGTCTCTGATCTTGCTTGCGGATCCACGGGCACTGGATCAGGAACTTTTCCATGCTCCGCTGGAGTCGCTGGTACAGTCACAGGTCTTGCTTGGAGGGTCTCAGGTGTCACTTGGAGGGTCTGTGATGTCTTTTGTTGCTCAGAAACAAACTCTGTAGTAGTCTCTTTTGCATATCTTGGGATCATATGGAATGAATTCCGGCGCAGCACTCCCCTTGGAGTCTCAACCAGATAGAATCTTGGTGGACCTGCTGGACCGCGTACAACACCAAAAGTCTTAGGATTCGTGAGCCACACTTGATCCCCAATCTTAAATGGTCTTCTCTGCACCACTCGATGACGTCGATCATAATCAGTCTTTTGGAGTAGCCTGAATTGTTGGTCCTTCGCTCGATGATAATGATGGTTCGGCAGCTTTGGATTTAACTTCTCGGGTAACACTGGCAAACCTGTCCTCAGAGACCTGCCCATTAGCAACTGAGCTGGACTATACCCTGTAGGACCAGGAGTCACTCTGTATTCCAGCAAAGCTCTGTAAGGATTCTCATTGCTTTGGTGGAAATGCGGACAACTTGTGATCACCGAAAAGTCATTTGATTGTCCATGTTCTTGCAATTCCCTCGACATGAACTGTGTGCCTGAATAACTCACAATCACCTCCGTAACACCATGTCGAGCAAAAAATGAATCACAATGATTTATGATTTTGTGAGCTGTGATTCTTGACAACCTTGCTATTTCAAAATATCGAGAATAGTAATAAACCACCAGGAGTTAGTCTTGTTTCTTCCAAGTGAAAATGTCTACTCCCACCTGTTGCCATGGTCTTTCTGGAGTCAAATTTGGTATCATAGGTTCTCGCGGCGGTGTACGAAATTGGATACACTTTTCACAATGTTCAATCAAGTGTGCCAATTGACTACTCAATCCAGGCCACCACACAGATGTCTTCGCTCGTCGTCTACACCTCACTATCCCTTGATGGCCCTCGTGTAACTTT
>JAVBJR010000882.1:0-4451 GCA_031546965.1 Dysgonomonas sp. | reverse complement strand
GCATTCACTTTTGAAACACCCTGAATACAATCAATAATATGCCAAACAATACGTGTTTTCACAATAAAAGAGAAGTTATTGACAAATTGACGACTTTAACTGCAATTCAATCAACACTTAATGTATGAAAATAAACAGCCTGTCGGATTTTTTCCAGACTAAATATTTACGGAATTGTTTTCTTTTTCGTTCCATAGGTTATTTATGAGTTCAGAGATCTTTACAGATTTTCTTGTTTGTGCAGGAAGTAAAGCTTCGAAACTTGCAGAAGTAAGAAATTAATTAAACTTTTAACATATAAAAATGTGTGAATAGCCCTAAAGGGAATTTATTCACTTTTCAATCATGTTTTGAAACTTCCAGTATTTTATTTCATTCAGCATTTCTTAAACAAGCGGTGAAAAAAACTAAGCTTTTTGGGTACTAAGTTTATTTATTAATCGACACGAGCGTAAATTATGAATTGTAGTTTTTACAGTCCGTTGCCACAAGCGCCGTCACTGCCGCATGGACTGTGCAGTGAAAACAATCCATGAAGCTACCCCCACTTCGGTTTTTGCGAGTGAAATATTCGCGATTCTAAGTCGTAACCTGAGAAAAAAACTTTTGATAGACGAAAATATAGTGCAAGACAGATTTGTATACCAAATTTCATCTCTCTAGGATGTGTAGAATTTGTGTAAAAATGAGCTGAAAGTTACTGCAAACAAACAAACACCATTCACGACAAACTTATATAAGCTTAGTAAAAAAAGGAAGAATGTGCATATAAAAGTATGCAATAACATGTAGCCCTACTTCTATATTCAAATATTTATTGTTGTTTTTCTTGTTTAGTTTTTAACAGGGCAAATATAAAAGTTATAAAAAATAACATCACAAGGAGCTAAAAATGTATATTATATGTGTTGTATTGTAATCGTATTATATTATAATTGTGGTTTTATATGCTGTATTTGAATTGGCAGTAAATTCTTATTTATAGAGTGATTGCTTAAAAAGTGCATGAAGCAATTATTGTAATTATTGATTGGAAGTGCACTTCAGCAATAAAAAAATCAGAAAATACTTTAATGAAAAATAAAAAAATGAAATATGTCATTTTTTGAAAGATCTCAATATTATCTAATAATGGGCTACTTGGAGGAATTTTATCAGTGAAGATGGATGAGGTTTTTTTAGTAATAGCATCCATGTATCCATCTTATCTGTGACAACAATTATGATTGCTCCGAGGTACAGTAGATAAATCATAACAGCAATAGAAACAAATGAATGGGCTAATTAAACACCAATTGTTTACAAATTTAAACAACCAACTTGCCATATGCTTATTTGCATTTCTGAAATATTAAAAGGTGAACTAACAAGGTTTTTTCAACATACCCTGAAAAATCTAGCATTTGATTGCCACTAATTTAGGAACATGGTCTGAAAATTTGAGGCCATTTGAAGCATTATTGCCACAGATATGAATTATTTAGTTTCATATCTGTGGAGTGTACTGAGTATAGTATATTGTGAGATGTACACTGGAGCGCCTTTGATAAGCTCTGCCATTGGCCGAAACTGCAGAAGCGCTTGGCCTCATTGGCTGAAAATTCAAATTTTGCCGGAACAGGACACTGTGACACCAGCGCGGTGACACTGTCCTTCCATGACGCCAGGGCGTCACACTCTTTAACTACTCGTAACTTTTTTTTAACAATTTTTAAAAAAGTTTTGTTTGCGCCAATCGTTTTATTCGTATCAATTCTATAGAATTACACACTTTCCAAGGTATGTTACAAAACCTTGTCAGTTCACCTTTAATATAAGATTAGAATAAGTATACCATGCGTTCTTTTATGTTTGCAAACATTTGTTTTTATATATGCAATAGTAAAACAGAAACAAAACCAGAAATCCTGTAATAATCTGGAAACTGCTCAAATTATAATATATGTTTGTTTATTGATATTATTACGTGATGTGGGTCGAAATTTACTTACAAATAATAAATTTGCCACATTTATGTGAAAAATAAACTGCAATTGATGTAGATGCTGTATGTGTAAGCCTTCTATTTATTTTATGTATTATTGCATACAAAGTGCATTGAATAAGTTCATAAACTGGATAAAGATTACTTTTTGTGCTTATTTATTTGACTGATATATGGATATTTACTTAAACTTGGGAATTGAGCCCATTCAATAGAGTTTATTTCTCCAGATGTGGATCAAAACATAATGAAATTATGTTCATTCACCTTACATTATTTCAGTAGATTTTTTTATATAATGCTATAACCAATAAACAAATATGTATTACTGAAGTGTTAACACCAGAAAACTTTGTTATTTGCATGAAAAAAGAAATGTCAGTACATATAACCACATTTCAAGCCCATGCAGTATACAAATTGTTTTGACATATACATGTGGAAATGAATACTTGTATATCAATTTGCTGCAACTGACATTTTTGCCTGCCCACATCCTGTTTTGAAATTGAAAATATGTTACATTTTCCAGTCAAAACCTGACTGTAATACGAATCTACACATTTCGATTGGGGAATACGAGTACGTACACATGCATATTTATTGCAGTACCACCAGGTGGGCAAAATGCGCAACATTTCTTCTACATTAAAGCTGAACTGACTCGGTTTTGCAACATACCCTGAAAAAGTTTTCAAAATTATTAGAAGTACGTAATATAAAGTTGACGTCATAATGTCCTGCCGTGAAATTGTCCTGCACGAAAATTAACTCGTCATTAAAATTAATTCATTTGAAAAATTCCCATGGTCGGGTATGTGTTTATTTAATTATACTGTGCAATGCTAAAACGAGTTCCAATATCACTAAATCCACTTATTAACCTTGTGGAGAACATTACCAAACAATATAACAGTGAAACCTGTATATGGTGGAAACCTGTCTATAGTGAAAAATGCCTATGCTGGAAACCTGTCTACGGTGGAAACATTCCCGCAGGGCTAGTTATGCATTAATTATGTTACACAGTGCTAAAATTAGTTCCAACATCAGTAAATCCACTTATTATAATAATTTATTGAGAACCTGTCCATGGTGGAAACCTGGCTATAGTGTTAACCTGTCTATAGTGTAAACCTGTCTATGGTGGAAACATTCCTAGGGCCAGTTAGTTATGCATTCATTAATTTATACAGTGCTAATTAAAACCAGTTCCAACATCACTAAATCCACTTATTATAATACCTTATTGAGAACTTACATTTACCAAACAATATAACAGTGAAACCTGTCTATGTTGGGAACTTGTCTGTGGTGGAAACCTGTCTATGGTGGATACATTAAATTCCCAAGACCAGTTATGCATTAATTATATTTTACAGTGCTAAAACTATAGTTTCAACATCAATAAATCCACTTATAATAATATACCTTATTGATAACTAACATTATAGGTACCAAACAATATAACAGTGAAACCTGTCTTTGGTGGAAACTGCCTATGGTGGAAACCAAACCTGTCTGTAATGGAAAATTTGAATTTCTTTCTGTTGGACCATTGACAGCATAATTTATGTTTTTAAACAAACTTCTTTATGTTAAAACCAAAACAAAAAAAAAAAACTGTCCATGCAAGAAACTGTTTTCCAGCCCTTTGAGATTCCATCATAGACAGGTTTCTATTAGCCATTGACCAGATCAGAGATGTCACAAGTCAATAGTATAAACAGGTGACACCTAGCCTACCCGTGAAAATCAAAGCACTGGGAAATTTATATAGTTAAAATCATGCGTATAGTTAACATCATGCGACAATTTCCACGGTTACAATACATTTTAATTAAATTGTGTTGGTGCAACGTATTGTGGCTTATTGTGTTATTAGTGTTATATTTTCCTGAAATTGGTCTGTTTTTCAACCTGCAATACAATACAATATGTTGGACAACAACAAGCAAGCTCTAGGCCATGCTGGTCAACAACCACTTGACCACGCAATCAAATATGTACTCAAAATTAAAATTTCCCTCCATGGACATTGTCCAGAAGCAACTTTACGGCTATAAATTTGCCTGGTGAATGTATAGTTAACGAGCTTAGGGACATAACTTTAACAGCTAAGCCTAGAGACATGTACAAATTCCCCCGTTATCTGGCAACATCAACCGTTTACGCATGCGCAGTAACTTTGTTTGCTGGCGGCGGCCATTACAGGCCACAGTTAACTGGCAACGGCGCTCCATCTAACAGACTGTTGCAACTAGCAAATTCCCCCATTTTGGCTGCATGTTTTTATCGATTGGGGAGTTGGTTGGTTGGTTGGTTGGTTGGTTGGTTGGTTGGTTGGTTGGTAGCTGAAGACAAATGGAGAAACGAGCATCCGATTGCTTATATGCCTTCGGATAAAAAGAAAGTAATCTTGGATTGAATGACAAGAAAGAAATTGACCGGCAACTACAACTTGCGT
>JAVBJR010000752.1:0-3592 GCA_031546965.1 Dysgonomonas sp. | reverse complement strand
AGCCTCGGGACCACCGGATTCGGATTCAGCACGCCCACTTACGCCTAGGAACCGGTTTACGTTACCGGCGATCGCATTTGAAACATTGACCTTTGTTGAAGGCCAAATGGCTAGGGGGCGGAGCCTCAAGACTACCAGATTCGTATTTGGCACGCCCACTTACGAATAGAAACTGTCTGTAGGCGGGGCCCGTGGGGAAAACCCGATTCCCATACAGCCATACTTAGGGGAAAACCCCGCCCCCAAGGGGAAAACCCGGGTTTGTATCGCACTGTGTTGCTAGGCTACAGTGACGTCACCATGCGTGTTTAAAAACTGACGAACGGACACCTTGCTCTTTTAGTTAAGAAGGACATATTGTGTTGTATTGTAGTATTGTAACTTAAAGGTGAACAGAAAGCTTTTCCTTACCATGCTTCAATCTTTAACTGCTGGTGCATTTATTGTCGAGGAAACTAGTTACGACATTCGTTTTTACGACAAAAATGTACCTATACTATTTCCCAGCTTATCTGTGGACCAAAGGGGTGGAGCTTGCACTTTGCTGTAACCAATGGTGGGCGGCGAAAATGTTAGCAGCAGAGCGGATGCATGGTTACTACTCGTCACCATTGGTTACAGCAAATCGCAAGCTCCGCCCCTTTGGTCCACAGATAAGCTGGGAAATAGTATACAGCGATATTAAACGGAAAAGTTGAGGCCGTTCCTAACAGATTTTTAACACATTCTGATGTCACAAACGTCATAAACTGAAGCGCCGTACCTACTCCGACACGCTTTGCAAGTTTTAACGCCAAAACGTGACGTCACAAACGCGGCCTCGCTTTTTGAAATCCACTTACTTCGGCCGACTTTGGCATTTCAATCCTGATCAACAGCGTAAGTAATAAATTCCGGATTATTTTTACAGAGTAGACCTGCGAGTAAACTAACTAATCTCACGTTCACATGCAAATCTGTGCAATCGCGATTTCAGCTTTCTGTTCTCCTTTAAATTTAAAAAATACATTATGCAATATAGATTATATTTAATTTAGCTAATTTATTTTTTTTTGAAGTGCAATTCAAGATATTATTTTATTAAACCATGATGAATAAAAGTTTTTATAATAGCATTTATTGCCGCCGTTTTGCTGCAAGCGCACACAAAACCTTGGCACAGCCTCCTATATAGGTTCCTGCCTATGCAATCGCCTGCCGGCGCTTCAAACTGCAGTTCATACTGTAAAAGTGGTAATTTGTGTGCTGCCAAATTTTCGCAGAATGAGAAATTGACCCATTTCCGTGCGCTTTTAATTTCGCAGGCAGGGGTGCATTGTGCCCATTAACTCATAACCTTTCTAAACCGCATTCCAATACAAAACATCTGCCAATTGCCAAATGGTTAATATATTGTGTGATAATTAATGTTAGTTCTAAACGAATCTTTTAATAGGTGGATTTAGCGATTGTGGAATTGACTTTGGCACCGTGTAATTAATGCATAAATGGACATAAAGTCCTTGATGAGCAGAGAAATGTGGCATTTGTTTGCTATGTCGCAAATAGGAATTTCCTGCTATGCGGTAATTTTCACAACTCAACCAGACCATTTTTACCGGAAATTTAAATTTACCAGAGTTTAAATTTAGCGAGGTTTTAATTTTAGCGGAAGGTCAAAGGAGCGCGAAAAGCGCGAAAATGAAGCCGCGCGAAACATTACCACTTTTACAGTATACTGGCCGTTGTGGGCGACAGTTTTGTAGCCGTTTTTATCTAGGTTTTTAGTGAGATTTTCTGCTGAAACAAAAGCAAGCTAGTATTTATCAGGTATGTGAAATGTTAGTGTGCTTTTTCCACAATTTTAATAGCTTGACATATTTTATACTGTATCACCTTCATAGGGATTCACTGTGGACCCTCAAAATTGTGCATTAAAAATGCTTGTGTGCAACCCATATGGGTCTACGGACTACGGGTTAGCACTCTTGCTTGCTTGCGAAGTTAATGAATAGGATAGGAAGGGGCCCCCGGGTTAAAAAACTAGATAATGTATAGAACCCGTTAGCACCAGGATTATTATTATTTTATACTGTATACCATTATAACTTTTAATTGGTGAGCTTCCCCCTCGCCTAATTAGAGTGAAAGTAGATTCGCCTTCGGCCGTGCACGTGCGAAACGGCGAGTTTATTCTAAAACACACAACTTCTAAAACGTATACATCTATGGAAAGCCACAAATCTCATTAAAACTACTTCGATATAACATATATATTATTGTGGTTGACCTTGAACGTGACCTTCACAGTTTTTCAGTTATATTTGAATAACCCAAAAATCTGCGGCATGCATAATACTGTAAACAATGGGGTAACATTTAAATATAACATGTTGCACAGTTTTGGAGAAGGCAACTAAAAAACCGTTTAGAAAGTTTGTTTATCCTACTTCCATTTTCATAATTCCCGAAACTGGAATGATTTTAAGCTGGGTAATAATAAAAAATATTCGCTAATGTAGATGTTTCAGTGGAGATATCCTAAATCACATTCCGCGATTTTAAGGTTTTGGGGACAGAGGCTTGCAAAACATTGCTAAAATACGACCCGAATATCGATAATGGTAAGCAAGTGTTTGTCTTCGCTTATTCCTTTTATTTAGAGGAACTCTCACACACCGTTTTTAGTCAATTCGAAGGTACCACAAATATTGGTTGACTGTAAGCTTACTTCTGATACAAGAAACTTTCCAAACGGGAAAATACGTTGTTTTCTTCCAAATTTGATAGATATCCTGGGGAAATATATGATAGGCAAACTAAATTTTAACCCAATCTTGTCAAGAACCGGTTCTCGCCACGAGATCCAAGTCAGGATTGCGCAGTCAGTCAAAGTCCAAGGCAACCAAGCACTCGTTCCTGGAAGTGTTACATCACGTAGGGGGCACCCTCTGTCACGTAACCGGCTATAGAAGGAGTAGCTGCCTTGTATCTGGACCACTAGTCACTCCTCCATCCATCAGGTATCATCTCAACAGTCTCCAAGCCATCTACCAGCCCTCATCACTCCTCCATCCATCAGGTATCATCACCATAGTCTCCAAGCCATCTACAAGCCATCATCAACTCCTCCATCCATCAGGTATCATCACCATAGTCTCCAAGCCATCTACAAGCCATCATAATCTCCATCCATCATCTCCATCCATCAGGTATCATCTCAACAGTCCCCAAGCCATCTCCAAGCCCTCATCACTCCTCCATCCATCAGGTATCATCTCAACAGTCTACCAAGCCATCTACAAGCCCTCATCACTCCTCCATCCATCAGGTAGCATCACCATAGTCTCCAAGCCATCTACAAGCCATCATCATCTCCTCCATCCATCAGGTGTCATCACCATAGTCTCCAAGCCATCTACAAGCCATCATCATCTCCTCCATCCATCAGGTATCATCACCATAGTCTCCAAGCCATCTACAAGCCATCATCATCTCCTCCATCCATCAGTCTCCAAGTCCTTCGCCTTCTACAAGCCATCATCATCTACTCCATCTCCAGCCATCAAGCCATCACCCCTCAACCAAGTCACCAACCATCAGCCATCAAGCC
>JAVBJR010000243.1:0-42053 GCA_031546965.1 Dysgonomonas sp. | reverse complement strand
ACGGTACGGTTCTCATCCAATAATGAGGCTTGATTTTGTGCAAAATAGCCTATTTTTACATTATGTCCTAATTCCAATTTACCGGTGAAATCGGTTTCGCCCATAATACATTTGACTAAGGTCGATTTACCTTCGCCATTTTTACCGACAAAGGCTACCTTATCACCTCTATTGATGGTGAAAGTGGCATCTTTGAAAATCAATTGACTGCCATAGCTTTTTTCCACACTTTCGGCAATCACAGGATATGATCCGGAACGTGGTGCAGGCGGAAATTTTAAACGAAGGCTCGAGTTGTCCTCTTCGTCAACCTCCAATCGTTCTATTTTATCTAACTGTTTTATTCTCGATTGTACTTGTACCGCTTTGGTTGCTTTGTATCGGAAGCGTTCTATAAAATCTTCGGTTTCTTCTATCTGTTTCCGCTGATTTTCGTATGCTCTGATCTGCTGTTCACGACGTTCTTTTCTTAGCTCTACATATTTGGTATAGTGAACTTTATAGTCGTTTATTTTCCCCAAAGATATTTCAATAGTACGAGTTGTAACCGCATCCAAAAAAGCCCTGTCGTGAGATACCAAGACGACAGCATTGGCATGTGTCGACAGAAAATTTTCTAACCATTGAATAGATTCTATATCCAGGTGATTGGTAGGCTCATCGAGTAACAACACATCCGGACGACGAAGTAATAATTTGGTCAATTCGATCCGCATACGCCATCCTCCACTAAATTCGTTAGTAGGACGTTCGAAGTCGCTGCGTTTAAATCCTAATCCGATTAATGTTTTTTCTACTTCAGCCAAAAAGTTTCCTCCCCCTGACATTAAGAATTGCTCATTGAGGTAAGACGATCGGTCTATCAGGTTATGGTATTCTTTAGATTCGTAATCGGTACGGGTTGCAAGTTGCTCGTTCACTTCCCCCAATTCGGTTTCTAATTGTTGTATATGGTCGAAAGCCAAAGATGCTTCTTCTAAAACCGTATTCCCATCGTTCAGTTGCATGTGTTGGGGCAAATAACCGATGGTAAGTTCCTTAGGATAAGATACATTTCCGCGTGTGGGTTGTTGTATTCCTGCAAATATTTTGAGCATGGTACTTTTGCCGGCTCCGTTTTTGCCGACAAGTGCTATTCTGTCTTTTTTATTTACAACAAACGATATATTGTCGAAAAGAGGGCGACCTCCAAATTCTACTGTTAGTCCTTCTATTGAAATCACTTTTTCTGAATTTTATTTGCAAAAGTACAAATTTTAAGTTTGCCGACCTATTTGTCGTTTTTTTTGTGAGTAGTTGGCACGTATTCACTTTATTATTATTTCTACATTTGCAAGAGTATAATATAAATGATTTTTTATGAAAAAGATGTTCGTGATTATCTTTGTAGCATGTCTGATGATGAGTTGCAAATCGTCGTCTACCACTTGTGGGTGCCCTTATGGAAGTATTCAAATACCGTCAACAAAATATCTAGCACAAAAATAGATATAAGAGAGTAAATAGATTTTAAACCATACATTTTGATACAAAAGAATGGTTTTGTGTTTTTAATTATTATTACCTTTGGCTTTTTAAGTGTCATTAAGCGATTTACTTTATAAATATATACATTTTGTTACATGAAAACATACACAAATGTCAAAGATTTAGGGGATTTGAATGCTGCCGTACAGGAAGCATTAGAAATCAAAAAAAACAGATTCGGACATAAGCACTTAGGGGAAAATAAAACTCTCTTGATGGTATTCTTTAATTCGAGCCTGCGTACACGCTTGAGTACGCAAAAGGCAGGTATGAATTTGGGTATGAATACAATGGTATTAGATATCAATCAAGGAGCATGGAAGCTCGAAACCGAAAGAGGTGTTGTAATGGATGGAGATAAAACCGAGCATCTGTTAGAAGCAATCCCGGTGATGGGTTGTTACTGCGATATTATAGGTGTACGTGCATTTGCTCAATTTGAGAATAAGCAAGACGATTACGAAGAAAAGATATTAAATCAGTTTATCAAATACTCGGGACGTCCCGTTTTCAGTATGGAAGCGGCTACCGGACATCCTTTGCAAGCTTTTGCCGATTTGATAACCATAGAAGAACATAAGAAAACAGCACGCCCTAAAGTGGTTTTAACTTGGGCTCCCCATCCTAAAGCATTACCTCAGGCAGTTCCAAATTCATTTGCCGATTTTATGAATGAGGCGGATGTTGATTTTGTGATTACTCACCCCGAAGGATATGAGCTTGATTCTAAATTTGTACGTGGTGCAAAAATAGAATACGATCAGGATAAAGCATTAGCAGGAGCAGACTTTGTGTATGCCAAAAATTGGGCGGCTTATACCGATCCCAACTATGGTCAGATATTAAGTAAAGACCGATCTTGGACAGTCTCAACCGAAAAAATGGCTTTGACAAATAATGCTTATTTTATGCACTGTTTACCTGTTCGCCGTAATATGATTGTAACAGATGATGTGATCGAAAGCCCTCAATCTATTGTGATTCAAGAGGCTGCCAATCGTGAGATTTCGGCACAAACGGTTGTTAAACGAATGTTAGAAAGCTTATAATTTAGAGTATGCAGAGAAATATAACTATTGATTATTTTAAAATAGTATTAAGCATTTTTGTTGTTTTGATACACATGGATCCTTTATTTGAGGGTTGGGATTATCTCTCAATATTAGGATGGGAAATTTCAAATGGGTTAAGTCGTATTGCTGTTCCTTGCTTTTTTATTCTTAGTGGATATTTTTTCTCAAGTAAAATAGATAAGTGGGAGTTAGTAAAGGCATATATACGCAGATTAGGGATTGTATATGCTGTTTGGGCAATAATATATTTATCATTTTATTCAACAATAGGATGGACTTCTATTTCCTTTGATTCAGGAGTTTCACTAATCATGAAATTTCTTTTAGGGTATAATCATTTGTGGTATTTGGTTGCATTGATTGAGGCTGCTTTAATCTTATATTTAATCAATCGAATTTATTCAATTAAAAAGTTCTCTCTATATATACAAGTATTGCTTATTATTGGATTAATTGCTTTAGGATACTTCATTCAATCTATATATGCAACGGTATTTGGTACAGGTCTTTATTATTATCGCAATGTAATCTTTTTTGGATTACCGTTTTTTTGGATAGGCTTACTTCTTAGAAATAAATATACTCAAATAAACAATATAAATAAACAATTTTTATTGGTACTATTGTTTCTTGCTTTAGTTTGTTTATTTGTTGAATCATATTTTTCATATTTTTCGGATCAACGAATGGATATATTCATATCCTTAATAATAATCGGTCCTATTTTATGTTTATTAGTGTTAAATTATTCTAAAGAAAAAAAAGATTATGATGCTTTTTTGGGGACAATTATCTTCTTGCATATACTATATTCACCCCATAGGATTAGCGTCTGTCAGCTTTTTTCCGGCAAAAATTAGTATATTTTTAAAGTTCCCTTTAATAGCGTTGATAATTCTTATAGTATCATTTGTAATCATAGAAATAAACAAAAAAATTAAAATATTTTTGTAGTAATATTAAATATAATAAATATATTAAATGTAACAAAGATGAATAGATTGTATTATTATTTACCCGTGGCAATCTTAGCTGCAACTACCGTAGTTGGTTGTAAGAAGAAAGCCAATACAGAGCAAGAGGTTGTTATGGAAAGAGGTTTGAAAATAGAAAATTTGGATACTACAGCTAATCCCGGTACCGATTTTTATCGTTTTGCAACGGGAGGATGGGCTGATGCAAATCCAATACCTGACGAATATTCGCGTTACGGTTCATTTGACCAATTAATGGAAAATAATCAAAAGCAAATTAAAGAATTGATTATTGAATTGGGCAAAAATGAAAATAAACAAGGATCGACTGCTCAAAAGATTGGTGATTTGTATAAAATGGGTATGGATAGTGTGAAACTCAATGCCGGTGGTGCCACTCCTATTATGGAGCAATTAGCTACTATCAATGCTGCTTCAACTGTAGAAGATATAATTACTCTTACAGCAAAAATCAGACATTATACATCTGCTCCTTTCTTTGGCTTTTATGTAGGAGCCGATGATATGAACAGCTCTATGAATATTGCTCATATTTACCAAAGCGGATTGGGCTTGGGTGAGCGTGAGTATTATTTGGCTACCGATCCTACATCTAAAGCACTGCGCGACGGATATATCAAACTGATGGAAACACAGTTTGGATATGCAGGATACACTGAGGGTGACGCTAAGGCAGCAGCAGCTTCTGTCATGAAAATTGAGACTGCATTGGCTAAATCTCATTTTGAAAAAGAAAAAACACGTATTCCTGAACTGAACTATCATAAAATGCAGGTTAGCAGCCTGAACGATTCGATAGCTAGCTTCAAGTGGAACGAATTTTTTGCGGCAGTAGGAGCTAAAGATCTAAAAGATTTGGATGTTTCTCAAAAAGAACCTATTGCAGCAGCAGTAAAATTGATACAATCAACACCCGTAAAAGATTCTAAAGCCTATCTTTCGTGGTGCTTAATCAATTCGGCATCTAAATATTTGGATGACAAATTTGTAAATGCAAATTTTGAATTCTATGGTAAACAAATGAGTGGCAGCAAAGTAATACAACCTCGTTGGAAGAGAACAGTTAATACAATTAATGAGGCTCTTGGACAAGAAGTTGGACAATTGTATGTTGATAAATATTTTCCACCCAAAGCAAAAGAACGCATGCTCGAATTGGTGAAAAACCTAAGAGAATCTTTGAGCGAACGTATCAATAACCTTCAATGGATGAGTAAAGAAACCAAAGCAAAGGCTCAAGAGAAATTAGGAACATTTATCGTGAAAATCGGTTATCCTGACAAATGGAGAGACGTCGAAAAATTAGAAATCAAAGATGAAAATTATTGGGCAAATATTGTTCGTGCATCTAACTTCGAGTTCGACTTTATGCTAAACAAACTGGGTAAACCTGTTGACCGTGGCGAGTGGTTGATGTCTCCTCAAACGGTGAATGCTTACTATAATCCTACAACTAACGAAATATGTTTCCCTGCAGGTATTTTGCAACCTCCGTTCTTTTATATGAATGCAGATGATGCCGTTAACTATGGTGCAATTGGTGTAGTTATTGGTCACGAAATGACTCATGGTTTTGATGATCAGGGTCGTAAGTATGACAAAGACGGTAACATGACAGATTGGTGGACTGCAGACGATGCCAAACAGTTTGAAACAAGAGCCAAAGTATTATCAGATCATTTCACCGGCATAAAAGTGTTGAACGACTTAAATGCTAATGGTAAATTTACGTTAGGCGAAAATATTGCAGATCAAGGAGGTTTACAAGTTTCTTACTTTGCCTTTATGAAAACCAAACAAGGACAAACAAGCGAAAAAATTGACGGATTCACTGCTCAACAGCGCTTCTTCCTTGCTTATGCCAACCTTTGGGCGGGTAATATAAGAGATGCCGAAATCAGACGTTTGACCAAGATAGATCCACATGCTTTGGGCAGATGGCGCGTTGACGGTGCTCTACCTCATGTTGAGGCATGGTACAAAGCATTTAATATTACAGAGAAAGATTCTCTTTACATACCTGTTGACAAACGTTGTTCGATTTGGTAAGGTTTCAGACCTATTTATTGCTTTGGTAAGCATCTCAGCAAGAGATTATTATGATGTGAGCGTAGTATAAATACTTGATATTGCTTGATAATAATTATTTAAGATAAAATTTGGAAAATCTTCCATGAACTGAGTTTCATGGGAGATTTTTATTTTTTAAGATATAGGGGGCAAATAATGAGATATAACACTTTTTAAGTCATTTATTAGAGAAGTATCTTTAGATTTGTAAATGGTTTCTTGCAAAAAAGGACAAATAGACTAAAAGTGTTTAATCATAACTAATTTAACCGGCTTTATGAAAAAAATTATATTGTTTATGTTTTTATTGAGTGCGTTGACAACTCACATTTCTTATGCTCAAGATGTAATTAAAACTACTGATCCGGTAACAGAACTGAAAATACAAAAACTTAAACAGCAAGAAGCTAAGGATATTGCAAAGCTGAGAAAAAAAGCTGAAAAAGATGCCGAAAAAGCTCGTAAGGATGCTAAAAAGAAAGCGGATAAAGAAGCTAAAAAGACGGCAGAGGACATAAGAAAAGAAGGTGATAAAAAAGCTGCTAAATATAAAGAGGATTCGGAAAAGGAAATAGATAAACTTCGACAAAAAACAGCCGCTCAAATACAAGCCCTGTAAATAAAGTGTAGCGGGCTGTTTAAATTGGAATTGTGGAAATTAATTTAGAATTGAATCTCATCAGGAATGCAATTCTTAAAGCAAGTTACTTAAAGGACGATAATCAAGAGAAAAAGTTACCAGTATATCAGTATCTTACAGTTTTAATTAATAAAAAATAGTTTTCTATTTAAGAAGAGGTGATAAATGTCAAAATGATATTTATCACCTCTTTTGTTTTAAATATGTTTAATAACATATTCTATGAAATAATTGACATAATGATATTTTAATATCCGAAAATGGTGTATATTTGAATTGTATTTACAAAAATAAGTATTTAATCATCTAAATATATATCATTATGAAAGCGAATGTTTTTACTTCAGTTGTTATTGCTCTATTTTTATTTGCAATCAATTCTAATGTAGTAAAGGCGGATTCTGATGCAGTATTGTATCATAATGTTGAAAAAACAGAAAATGTAGTTTCGACTACTTATTTTAAAGGGAATGTTGAGAGTAACAATCTCGTACCTTTCAAAAAGAAAGTAAACACATTGAATGAGCAAGGCGCATTTGTGTCTAAAATTACCTATGTATGGAATTCAGCAGATAAAAGCTGGACACCTTCCAATAAGATGGTTTACACATACAATGGCACTAAAGTAATAGGTGTATCTAGTTACGTATGGAATGAACAACTAAAAAAATGGAATGAGCCCGAAAAAGCTTCTTTCAACTATAATGAAGACGGTACTTTGGTGCAATAATCATCTTTTCCTTTATAACAATCAATAATATAAGTCAATTTTGAACGAACTATTGATATTACATTCCAAACCGATATCCAATCCCCGATTCGGTAAGCAATAAAGTTGGCTTGGCAGGGTCATCTTCGATTTTCTTTCTCAGTTGAGCAACAAATACGCGCAGGTATTGTGTTTGTTCCATATATCCATAACCCCAAATCTCTTTGAGGATATACTTGTGAGTGAGAACACAAGCTTGATTTTGGGCGAATAAACGTAACAGAGAAAACTCGGTTGGAGTCAAATCCAATAGTTCATTATTTTTTTTGGCAATATGGTTGACCATATCAATGGATAAATTGTCGATTTCGATAATGGGATTGTCTTGTGTTTGTTGGTTTAATCTCAACGAAGCACGAATACGAGCCAATAACTCACCGGTGCGAAAAGGCTTTGTCAAATAGTCATTCGCTCCTTTATCAAGTGCATGAATAATATCTCTCTCGGAACTCCGAACCGAAAGTATAAGTATCGGCTTTGAAAACCATTCTCTCAGCTTGTTCAAAACTTCCATTCCGTCCATATCCGGCAATCCTAAATCAAGAATAATTAATGCCGGATGATGAGAAGCTGCCATGAGTTGAGCTTCCTTACCTGTGGTTGCTTCTATTATTTTATACCCACTGGATGAAAGAGTGATTTCGAGCAGGCGCCGGATTTGAATTTCATCATCCACTATCAGTATAGTATCGGTATTATTCATTATTCCCTGTAATTGAGTTGATATAAGAAATTTCAGTTGGAATTTTTATGGTGAAGCGGGCACCTCCGTTCTGTCGGTTTTCAACACTTATTGTTCCTTTATGAGCTTCCACAAAGCCTTTTGCGATGGATAATCCCAATCCTAACCCTCCGGTGGTTTGGTTTCCTGCCCTGTAGAATTTTTCGAAGACGAAAGGCAATGTATCTGAAAGAAATCCTAGCCCACGATCCATTTCCTGAATTATCAGGCTTCCATTATCATAAAATGCTTTTAGCCGGAGAGTAGTGCCGACTTTTGAATATTTACATGAATTATAGACTAAGTTGTGCAATACTTGTTCCATCAGTCCAAAATCAAGTTTAATCAAGGGCATGGAGGTGGGGATAACTACGTCCATTTTATATGGAATTAAATCATCTTTCAGATTTTCAATAACTTTGTTGAATAAATCGTGGATATCGCACCAGTCGATGTGAGGCGCAATTTTTCCCGTTTCTAATCTCGATATATTTAATAAATTCTCAATCAGTCGATTTAGTCGTTCGGAAGCAGTGAAAATTTCGCTGTATAGCTCGTTTCTCACATTTTCTTGATACGAATTGCTCAACAATGTATCCGATGCTCCCATAATAGTGGCAACCGGTATTCTTAATTCATGCGAAATAGAATTAAACAATGTTTTATATAGTTTGTCGGATTCATCCAGCAAATTCGCATTTTGAGCTAATTGAGCATAATAATGATGTTCTAGAGTGTTGGATATCTGAATTAAAAACGTATCCCAAAATAATTCTGCTTCTCCGTTAAATGGTTTATCTAATTTAACGACAATAACGCCTGGTTGTGTTTTTGTTCCTTTCAAGGGATAAAATGTATATTCACTGGAGGACAGTGTATCAGTGTACTTTCCTGCTTTTTTTGAATGTTTAAAAACCCATTGAGCAATACTGTATTCCGATTCGGTAAAATGTTTTGATTGTTTCTTTTTCAAAAACCCGCTTCCATCTTGAAGTACAAAATGAGAATCTACTTCAAAATATTTTTTTATATCGGCTTTGGCCGTTTCTATGATGCTTTTTGTGTTGCTTGCATTTGCCAATTGGTTGGTTAAGTGAAACAACGCGTTTGTCTTTTCTTCGCGTTTTCTCGTCAATCGTTCTTGTTTGCGAACCCTTGATGTTAGGGTTCCTGTAACTAAGACCACAATAAAAAACATACAGAATGCAAGAAAATCTTCAGGCTGGGTTATCTTAATAGTATATTCGGGAGGAATAAAGAAGAAGTTCCATAAGATGGCACTTACTGTTGATGCCAGAAGCACAGGTCCGAGCCTTAGAAACATGGATAAAACCAATAGGACAAAAAGTAAAATAAAGGAAATGGATTGATAACCGACCGCTGCTGAGATGGGTATACATAAGAACACTGTTGTTAACACGACCCATGCGGCAAAAATATAATTCTTATAGGAAGATGAAAAATCAGGGGAAGAAACGAGTTTTCTCTTGTATCCCTTGGCTTCCAATCCCGGTTCCATTACATGAATGTCTATTTCACCGCTTTCTTTCACTAAACGATTTACAAAATCGTCTTTAGAAAATAGAGAAGAAAAAAAACTTTGCTTTCCAGATTTCCCGATGATGATATCGGAAATTTTTTCTTTTCGGGCGATTTCCAAAGTCGTTGAAACAAGGTCGCTGCCGGATGTGATGATGACTTCTGCTCCGAATTGACGGGCAAGGTCTATATTTTTTGCCAATTGGTCACGTTGAGCATCATCCAGCACTGTTGTATTTTCAACATGGAGAGCCTTTAATTCGGCACCCATAGTGTAGGATAAGTTTTTTGCCCAACGTATCAGCTTTGCCGATGATTTACTGGGACCTACCAATACCAATAAATGCATTCCTGATTTCCAGGGACCCTCTATGCACTTTTGCTGCATGTAGGTTCTCAGCTGTTTATCGACCCTGTCGGCAACCAGACGAAGTGCCATTTCACGCAGTGCGGTAATATTTCCTTTTCTGAAAAAATTCTGAATCGCTTCTTTCGATTGCTCAGGAGTATATATTTTTCCTTCAGCCAATCGGTCAAGTAATGTATTGGGGGTTACATCTATTAATTCGACATCGTCAGCCATTTCGAATATTTCATTCGGCAGTGTTTCGCGGACAATGACTCCTGTTATCTGGGCGATGGTGTCGTTGCGACTTTCCAAATGCTGAATATTAAGGGTGGTGTAGATGTTAATTCCGTTATCCAACAACTCCTGTACATCTTGATAACGTTTTGCATGCCGGCTGCCAATGGCATTGGTATGAGCCAGTTCATCGACCAACACAAGGTAAGGATGCCTTAAGATAATAGCATCCAAATCCATTTCTTCAAGGATTGCCCCTTTGTATTCTGTTTTTTTTCTGGGGATAATTTCAATACCTCCGACTAACGCATTTGTTTCCGGCCGATTATGAGATTCTACATAACCCACAACAACATCTACTCCTTTCGACAAATCTATATGTGCCGTTTGCAGCATGGTATAGGTTTTGCCAACCCCGGGAGACATGCCGAAAAATATTTTCAGTTTGCCTCTTTTTTTGATTTCTTCTTCTTGCTTTATCGAAGCGAGAAGTTTATCCGGATCAGGACGATTGTCTTTTGTGTTCATCTTAACTTATCAAGTTCTAAATTTAGCATAAAAACATTGATTCTGCTGCATCCGAATATGCCGAATTGAGGGTTTTCCGTCAATTTATCAACTAAAATCTCTAATTTCCGGTTTTGTTCGGCAGAAAAATTTCTAGCTGATACAATGCACTTTACCTGTAGTTTTGCAGCTTGAGGCGAGATATGCGGATCTAATCCGCTAGCCGAAGCAAACAATAATTCCGACGGTATTTTTGCATCTGCTCCAAGATCATTTTCTTTGATGAATTTGGTTTTACGTATTTCAACAATATCATGTAGCTTCTTACTGGTTAATCCTAAATTAGAACCTCCAGAAGCAAGCGTATTGTAATCCATAGCAGAAGGGCGGGGGGTAAAATAGATATTCGAGACTGATTTTTGTCCTATCAATTCGCTTCCTTTTATTATTCCGTTTACTTCTACAAGTGAGCCGTTTGCTTTGAAAGGATATGCCAATTGGGCAAATCCGGTGATAAATAAGGGATAAATAACGCCTAATAGCAGGGTCATTATTCCTAATAGTTTCAATGATACAATGATTTGTTTTTTCATATTGTTAAAATAATTGGATGATTAAATCAATCAGTTTAATGCCGACAAATGGCGTTATAATTCCTCCAAGCCCATAAATGCAGAGGTTGCGAAATAGTGATTTTGAAGGTGATTCTGCTCGATATTTTACACCTGTCAACGCCAGTGGAACGAGGAATATAATAATCAGGGCATTAAAGATGATAGCGCTTAAGATGGCATTTTCGGGAGACGAAAGCCTCATGATATTCAATGCCGATAATGCTCCTTTTCCGGATACTCCTGCATAAAGGCTTACCGCTATGGCAGGTATGATCGCAAAATATTTGGCTACATCATTGGCAATGCTGAATGTTGTTAATGCCCCACGTGTCATAAGCAGTTGTTTACCGACTTCCACAACTTCAATCAATTTTGTAGGATTACTGTCTAAGTCTACCATGTTTCCGGCTTCACGTGCAGCCTGTGTTCCGCTGCTCATCGCAATTCCCACATCCGATTGGGCAAGTGCAGGTGCATCGTTTGTTCCATCGCCAATCATTCCTACCAGTCG
Organism: Dysgonomonas sp.; assembly: GCA_031546965.1. GTDB lineage: Bacteria > Bacteroidota > Bacteroidia > Bacteroidales > Dysgonomonadaceae > Dysgonomonas_A. Next base: position 30,504 of record JAVBJR010000243.1, on the reverse strand, counting down.
TCCATTTGCCTGTTCGTCCCTTATTCTTTGCAGCTTGTCTTCGGGTGTTGCTTCGGCAAGAAAGTCGTCGACACCTGCTTCTGCGGCAATTGCTGCGGCAGTCAGAGAGTTGTCTCCGGTTATCATAACGGTTTTGATACCCATTTTTCTCAATTGTGCAAAACGTTCTTTGATACCGCCTTTTACAATATCTTTCAGATGGATAATTCCTAAAACCTGATTATCGCAGGCTACAATAAGTGGGGTTGCTCCCTGTTGAGCTAGCTCTTCGGCTTTTGCTTTTACACTTTCGGGAAAGAATCCGTTATTATTCAATACAAATGAGTGTATCGCATTCACCGAACCTTTCCGTATTTGTTGAATCTTTCCGTTAACAGTTATATCTACGCCGCTCATACGGGTTTGTGCAGTAAACGGTATAAACTCGGCTTCGATGCTTGTTAGGTTACGTCCTCGTATATTGAATTTTTCTTTGGCGAGGATAACTATCGATCGACCTTCGGGTGTTTCGTCGCTTAATGAGGATAATTGTGCTGCGTCGGCAATTTCATCAATGCTGATATCTTCTGCCGGAATAAAATCTGTCGCCATACGGTTGCCCAAAGTAATTGTTCCTGTTTTGTCTAACAGCAACACATCCACATCCCCTGCAGCTTCTATAGCCCTTCCGCTGGTAGCTATAACATTGCGTTTCATCAGTCTGTTCATTCCGCTTATTCCGATGGCACTGAGTAATCCCCCTATAGTTGTCGGGATAAGGCAAACCAACAAAGCAATTAAGACAGTCAGACTTAGGTTTCCGGATGGAGCTAAACCCGATGCTTGCAAGCTGTAACTAAAAAAGGCAGGCAATGTAACGACAGCCAATAAAAATACGATCGAAAGTCCCGACAGCAGAATGGTGAGTGCTATTTCGTTTGGTGTCTTTTGTCGTTTAGCTCCTTCTACCAAGGCAATCATCCGGTCGATAAAGGTATTTCCGGCATCGGAAGTTATGCGGATAACAATACGGTCACTAAGGACTTTAGTTCCGCCCGTTACTGCACTACGGTCGCCTCCGCTTTCACGGATTACAGGGGCTGATTCGCCGGTGATAGCCGATTCGTCTACAGTAGCAATTCCTTCTATAACTTCGCCATCGGAGGGAATTATATCCCCTGTTTCACATAGTACAGTATCTTCTTTTTTTAGGCTTTCAGCAGAAACGGAAACTTCTTTTTTATCTATTAATTTACGAGCTTTGGTTTGGGAACGATTGGCTTTCAAACTTTCGGCTTGGGCTTTTCCGCGTCCTTCGGCAATGGCTTCCGAGAAATTGGCAAAGAGTACGGTAATCCACAGCCAAACGGCTATTTGTAAGTTGAAAGAGGAGAATGTATCGTTTATCCATCCTGTTATTGCAATAACAGACGTAAGCATTGCACCTATTGCCACGATAAATATGACCGGATTTTTTATTAAGAAATCGGGGCGAAGTTTTACGAACGAAGTCTTAACGGCTTCTATGAGTAGCTTTTTGTCTAAAAAACTGTTATATTGATTTTTCATTTTTTTTTAATTTAGAATAAAACACCCTGTTGCATCAATATATGCTCTACAATCGGACCAAGCGATAGAGCAGGGAAAAATGTTAATCCTCCGACTACTACAATCACCACAATAAGCAATCCTATAAATAATGCGTTGTCTGTTCTGAATGTACCTTGCGACACAGGAGTAATTTTCTTTTGAGCCAGATTTCCTGCGATTGCCAGAACGGGGATGATAATTCCAAAACGCCCAATAAGCATACCTAATCCAATCATTAGGTTATAAAATACGGTGGAGACGTTCAGTCCCGCAAAAGCACTACCGTTGTTACCCGCTGCCGAGGAAAAAGCATAGAGTATTTCTGATAATCCATGCGGACCGGAGTTATTCAGCCCGGATAATCCTGCAGGAATGGTGCAGGCGATGGCTGAGAATAATAGGATGACGATTGCCGGGCTCAGTACCGCTATCATGGTCATTTTTACTTCAAAGGCTTCTATTTTCTTTCCCAGATATTCAGGTGTACGCCCCACCATCAGTCCGGCAATAAACACCGTAAGAATAATAAATATAACAATGCCGTATAATCCTGCACCTGCACCGCCGTATATCACTTCGCCGAGCATCATATTTATGATTGCCGCCATTCCCGAGAGGGGTGTGAGACTGGCGTGCATGGCATTGACAGAGCCATTGGAAGCGGCAGTCGTAGCAGTTGACCACAAAACGCTGTTCATTGTTCCGAAGCGAATTTCTTTGCCTTCCATGAATGATGCATTTTGCCATAATTCGGAGTGATTAAATTCGGAATAAAGGGAGATGAGTAACCCGACTCCGAAGAGAATAAACATGGTTGTAAATATTGCCCAACCTTGCCGTGTAGATTTTACCATTTTGCCATACGTATAAGTCAGTGCTGCAGGAATAAGCAAAATAGCCAGTACTTGTAAGAAATTAGAAAATGGGGTTGGGTTTTCAAATGGATGTGAGCTATTTGCGTTGAAGAATCCGCCTCCATTGGTTCCCAATTGTTTAATGGCAATTTGTGAAGCAGCAGGTCCTTGCGGAATGATTTGTATTTCACCGCTTAGGGTAGTGGCTTCTGTGTAATGACTAAAATTCTGGATGACTCCTTGTCCTGCAAGTAAGAGAGCCAATATGATTGCTAATGGCAGGAGTATATAAAGTGCTGAGCGTGTTATATCCACCCAAAAATTCCCTATTTTATCAGTGGTTTTGCCTGTAATTCCACGAATGAGTGCTATCAAAACGGCAATTCCTGTGGCGGCACTCAGAAAATTTTGGACAGTAAGTCCAATCATTTGGCTGAAATAGCTTAATCCGGTTTCACCTGCATAGGATTGCCAGTTGGTGTTGGTGACAAAACTGATAGAAGTATTTAATGCTGAATGCCAAGACATATTTTCAATATGCTGTGGATTAAGAGGTAGCCATTTTTGTGTCATCAATAAAAGAAATAAAAATAAAAAGCCAACCAGATTGAATACGAGCAATGAAATGGCGTATTTTTTCCAGTTCATAGATTGATTGATGTCAGTACCGATTGCTTTATAAAGCAGTTTTTCCACGTTGCCGAATACCGGACTTAATAAATTCTTTTCTCCTCCCAATACTTTTGCCATGTATGTTCCTAAAATAGGAGTAAGGGCTATCAGTAGAAATAAGAAAAGAAAGAGTTGTATGTAATCGTTTGCTTCCATAATTCAATTAGAATTTTTCGGGTTTGACTAATACGTAAACCAGGTATCCTAAAATCAGGATGGCGAAAATGGCACCGATAATGTAAGCTGTTTCCATATTAACTTTGTTTGTTTATTATACAACACAAAGTTAAGAGGTATGTTGTAAGGATTTCATAAGGAAAACAGGAAGAATATAAAGATTTTATAAAGAGAATTTAGTTTCCAAAGTAATGCCACCACAAACAACATTTCCAGATAACATCTGATAATGGTTCTGAATTTGCTGAACATCAATATATCGCAAAGAAAATTAAAGACTGAGTTCTTTTCTTTTACTCTTTATTTTTGTAAAGCCTTAGGTAATCATCTTCCAGATAATAGGTTTCGTTATCTAAATGAAAGCGTATAATATGGATGATATCGTCGTCCTTATATCCGGGTATTGCAGTAATGATATCTTCGATAGAATAATCCTTGTAATTTATCAACTGTTTTATTTTTTCTGATATCGCGTTGAATTTAAAATTATTTATTCCCGTATCCGATTTTGCCAGGCATACATCACAATGTCCGCAATCGTTACTCTTCAATTCACCAAAATAGCTTAGTAATATCCTGCTTCGGCATACGTCGTTCCTTTCGGCATATTCGGTAATGCCTTTGATACGTTTCTCGAATCTCTTTTTCCTTACCTCATATACACTTTGAGGAATTGAGAGGTGCTTTATAGGAAGTCTGGGTTGTTTATATACTATGAAAGGAGTTTTCTTGAACGGTATATATTCTATTATTCGCTTTTTAGCCAATATTTTAAGCATCTGATACACTTCGGTTCTATTCTTTTTCAGATGCAATGCAATGCTATTTTCATTTATAGTGATGTAGTCGGCAAATATACCGGTATAGAGCCTCAAAACCACGTTTATAAGTTGCTCATATTCTTGCGAAAATTCGTACTTATATAACTCGTCACGATAGACCGAAAAGATAACTCTCGACTGGTTATCGGTTTCATCTGTATACTCGATGTATCCGGCGAGTGCTATAATTTTTATCGCATTGTGAGTGGGTATCAGCGGATACTTATAAACAGAACAAAACTGGTGCAAGCTGAAATCGAAAGTTGAGTTAAGCCCGAAACCTTCGGCTATCTGAAAGAAGTATGCTAACGATTCGTATACACGGATCACAAATTCGCGCTCGGGAAATTCATCATCAATACGCTTTTTTAGTTTTGTACTATCAGTTTTAGAGTATAAAATCACAGCATACGCCTTCTGCTCATCTCTGCCTGCTCGTCCGGCTTCCTGATAATATTCTTCAATAGAATTGGGTAAATCGATATGTACAACAAGGCGAACATCGGGTTTGTCTATTCCCATCCCAAAAGCATTGGTAGATACTATAATTCGGCATTCGTTGTCTTTCCACGCATTTTGCTTGCGGGTTTTGTCGTCGCTAGTCAAACCTGCATGATAAAAATCAGCCGATAGACCTTGTTGTATTAGTTCTGTAGCTATTTCTTTAGTTTTTAATCTACTACGTACATATACAATGGCACTCCCCTTTATCTTAGACAGGATATTGATAAGAGATTCCGTTTTATTGTCGCTTTCCCTAATGATGTAGGACAGGTTTTTCCGCTCGAAGCTTTTGCGGAAAACGTTCTTTTCTTTGAATCCAAGTATATTCTGAATGTCGTCCGTCACCTCCGGAGTAGCTGTTGCAGTAAGTGCCAATACCGGAACGTTGGGAAGCACCTTCCTAATGTCGGCAATATTCATGTATGAGGGGCGAAAATCGTAACCCCATTGCGAGATGCAATGCGATTCGTCGATAGCCAACAGGCACACGTTCATACTCTTGATTTTGGTCTGAAATAGTTGTGTACCCAAGCGTTCGGGCGAAATGTAGAGGAATTTGTAGTCACCTAAGATGGCATTATCCAAAGTAATCATTATCTCGTTGTGAGACATCCCCGAATAGATTGATAATGCTTTTATTCCCTTTTCTTTCAGGTTATCTACCTGATCTTTCATTAGGGCAATAAGGGGGGTGATGACGAGGCAAATGCCGTCCATAGCCAAAGCTGGAACTTGAAAAGTGATAGACTTTCCACCTCCTGTTGGCATAAGTCCCAGGGTGTCTTTCCCCGAAAAGACAGATTTGATAATATCTTCCTGTAAAGGTCTGAATTCTGAATATCCCCAGTATTCACGTAGTATTTTATGAAAAATATTCAATTCTGTTATCAGAATAGGTTATAGATTTGACATTGAACGCACTAGTACTTTAGATTTATTGTTTTCCTTTACCAATGCTTTCAATATCTTTTTATCATTGAAATCCGAAAAATGATATGGATACAAGTACGTAGGCGATACTTTTTGTACAGCATCCACAAACATCTCATCAGTCATTGTATAAGGCGTATTTTTTGGTAAGAACGCAATATATATATCTTTCAATTGTTTCATTTCGGGAATGTTTTCAGTGTCGCCGGCTATATATACCTTTTCGCTACCAAAAGTCAGCACATATCCGTTACCTCTGCCTTTGGGGTGGTAATATTCTCCATTTGGCTTTTTACTTACGATATTGTAAGCGGGAACGGCTTGTATATCAATGCCTTCAAAAGTGGTTTTATCTCCATTGCTCAAAACCTCTCCATAGGTTAGAGAATCGGCACATACTTTGCTGACAATAAAGCGAGTATTACTTTTTTTAATTTTATCGATAGCAGCCAAATCTAAATGATCCGGATGTTCGTGTGTAAGTAAAATCAAGTCTGCCTTAGGAAGTGTTGAGTAATCAGCCACTTTAGAATATGGGTCAACATGAATCACCTTTCCGCCGATTTCAAAAATGAGAGATGCGTGTCCTACTAAAGTTATATTGAGCTCTCCAATTTTAGTCAGATAACTATCTGATTGCAATGGTGTTGATAGGGTATCTTTCATCTCATCCTTATTTTCAGAAACCTTGTTTGTATCTTCTACTTTTTTCTCACGAAAGCATGCCGTTGCGCATACTAATATTGCCACTACACTAAAAAGGGTAATCAAACCTTTCATAAGTTATCGTTTTATTTATTTTGATAATTGGAACTAACTACTATGTATTCAACATAATAGTAGCTTAAAAGTTTATGAAAATTGCCCTTTATCAATATCTTTTATGTAAAGTTGAGTATTTGTTTTTCCGTTATGTACATTTTCTTCCAATGTATAACAGATATCAAAAAGACCATTCTTTATCATATTGAAACTACTGTTTTGTCGAAATGCAATACCGTGTATAACTGTATTAAGGGACGAATCTACCATATCCAATTTGATGTGTAGCGAATCTTTGCCCACCAGCTTACTGTTTCCGTAATCGGCAACATCTTTTGATACGAAAATTGGATTTAGGTTTTCGGGACCAAAGGGTGCAAATTGCCCTAAATCTGACACAAATTTATTATTTATATCGATGAAATCTAATTTGGCATTGATATCTATCTGTGGACGCATCATTTCGGGAGCAATCAACTCTACCGACATAGCCTCGAAACGGCGTCTAAATTCTTGCAAATGTTCTTCTTTTAAAGACAAACCGGCGGCATAAGTATGACCTCCAAAATTTTCGAGGATGTCTTTACAGGCTTCAATAGCTTTGTATACGTCAAAACCCATCACCGAACGTGCCGACCCTGTAACCAAATTGTTAGATTTGGTCAGAACAACTGCCGGACGATAATACTTCTCGGTAAGCCTGGAGGCTACAATCCCTATCACGCCCTTGTGCCAATCTTTGTTGAAGATAACGATACTGTTGATCTTGGTTATATCAAGTTCCGATTCTATGAAGTTAGTAGCCTCATCTGTAATACGTTTATCCAGTTCGCGACGGTTTGCGTTGTAATGGTCAATGTTTTCACTTTTGAGTTTGGCATCCAAAGCCGTACTCGATAAAAGTAAATCTACGGCTTCTTTCCCGTTCATCATGCGACCCGACGCGTTGATGCGAGGTCCTATTTTGAATACAATGTCGCTTACGGTAATCGATTTTTCATTCAATCCGCAAATATCTATAATGCCTTGTAGACCCATACTCGGACTTGAGTTCAGCTGCTTCAGTCCATAATGGGTCAGTATACGATTTTCGCCTGTTAGTGGAACAATATCGGATGCGATGCTTACGGCAACCAAATCGAGCAGGTCTAACAGTTCCGAAAAATCTAATTTGTTATTTTGAGCCAAAGCTTGTGCCAGTTTAAAACCAACTCCGCAGCCCGATAAATGTTCGTAGGGGTAAATAGAGTCTACTCGTTTGGCATCTACCACTGCTACTGCATCGGGCAAGGTTTCGTCCGGCATGTGATGGTCGCAGATGATAAAATCGATGCCCTTCTCCTTAGCGTATTTTACCTTTTCGATAGCCTTTATACCGCAATCGAGAGCAATAATCAGCTTCACATCTGTCTCGGCAGCATAATCGATACCCTGTTCCGAGATACCGTACCCTTCGTCGTATCTGTCGGGAATGTAGTAATCTAGATTGTTTGTAAACTTTCTTAAAAACTTAAAAACGAGAGCTACAGCAGTAGTTCCGTCAACATCATAATCACCGTATACCAAAATACGTTCTTTTTGTCCTAAAGCCCTTTCAATTCTATTGACTGCTTTATCCATATCAGGCAAGAGAAAAGGATCGTGTAAATCTTTCAAACTTGGACGGAAGAACTTTCGTGCCCCTTCAACGGTATTGATACCTCGTTGTGTAAGCAATTGACATAGAGCCGGGTGCATGCCCAACTGAGTAGCTAGCTCATCTCTTATCTCTTTTTCTTTTGGTGTAAGTGGTTTGTAATTCCATTTGTAAATCATTATATATTGTTTTTCTTTTTTCTGTCTCGGGAGAAGCATCGCTTTACTTCTAAATGCTTTTGTGTCAGATGTTTTCCCTAAACCTTAGGGTTGACACACAGAGCTATATCTCGTAAAGATACTATATATATATAACACTGAATAACGATTCTGTGTTTTTGTTATTGAAAAAAATGAGAAAATCAATATTTATTGATTAATAATTGTTTATGTTAAATTGGTAATTAGATTCAGTTCGTAATAAGCCGGTCACATCAAGATGTATTAATCAAAAATCGGCTACTATTTTGAAATTCAGTTGACGACCCGTCAGATAATTGGGTACTGCAAATTGCTGATTAAAGACATTAGAAACCCAGTAGTACGAGTTAGTATTGTTTATATCAAACAGATTAAATATATCTACCCCCAGCCAAATGTTTTTAAACGATCCTAAAAATGAATTTGTGCGTCTGATGCTAAAATCTTCACCTAAAACTTGCCAAGCAAAACCCATATCCACACGGCGGTATGCAGGGGTGCGGAAATAGCCTTTTTCGAAATAACCCGAATTGGGGGGAGATTGTGGCAAACCTTGCGACAGATGACCCCGAAGATTCACAGTGAGCCGTTCTATACCGGGAAAGTAGTCTTGAAAAAATACCGAAACATTGTAAAGCTGATCGGTGGGGAGTGGTGATTTTTCGCCATTTACAGTTTGTTGGGTTTTCATCAGCGAGAAGCTTACCCAACTGTCTGATCCCTTTACAAATTCGCCGAATAGTTTCATATCCCATCCCATAGCATAACCTTTGCCCAAGTTTTCGCCTGCGTATCTAACCTTTACATTGTCGACGGTGTAAGGTACTAAATCCGACAGGTTTTTGTAGTACACTTCGCTTGTAAACTTAAAAGGGCGATCTATGGCTCTGAATTTGTAATCGCCTCCTAGTATGAAGTGTATAGATTTTTGCGATTTTATATCTTCATTCAGTTCTATGACCGAATTTTGCCCTGTGGTAACTATCTTCTGATATTCTTTATAGAATGGTGCTTGGTAATAAATACCCGTAGCAAAACGTAGGGTGACATCTCTCTTCGATTCGGGAACGAGAGCAATAGAAGCACGTGGGCTTATGATGGTTTCGTCGTTAAAACTCCAATGGCTGGCTCTAACACCTGCATTGAGGTAGAATATGTTCTCGCCGCTTGTGAATTTATAAGTATCCTCTAAAAAAGCCGAGTATCGGGCGCTGGTAATTTCGTTAGCTCCTTGAAGGTTATCGTATACACTTACCATATTGGGGAGATGGGGTAGGGAATAGCCCGCAGAATCGCGAGCAGTCCATTCTCTTGTTTTGTCATTAATTTTTTCCTGTTGAAGCGTTAATCCCCATTTGATGGCATGTTTTCCGAACCGGAACGATCCAATATGACGGATGTTGGTAACATCCAAATTCAGGTCGTTGCGAGCATGTTCCAAATAAGAACCCACTGCCACCATACCGCCACTTGCACTTTCGATACCACCTGTTGCAAGACCCTGATCGGTTAGTTTATATTCGCCGGCTATGTCGTAACGCTCGTATTCTTTCGATGAAAAGGCAGAGCCTGTAAATTCAATGTCGAGGTTGTCGCTTAATTTTCCTTTCAGATTCAACGCTCCGAAATAGGTAAGGAATTTGTCGTTTTCCCAGCCGTCGAAATATACAGTGAAGTCTTGTGCATTATCAGTAGTACCAAATTGCGTTTTACGAGTTTGAGGAGTATATTTATAAACGTTACTGGATATATTCCCCAAAAAACCGATCTCCCATTTTGGAGACAATCCCAAAGTCATATAAGTTTGTGCATCTACGTATGTGGGATCATATTCGGCATTGGTATCGAGTGTACCAAGCAAAACCCGTGTTGTTTTGTATCTTACACCTGTTACTTGTGTAAAACGCCCGCTCGAACTTCCAATATAGGCGCTTGCACCGAGTAAACTGGCAGTGGCAGATGCCTCAAAAGCTTTGGGCTTTTTGTAAGTAATGTCGAGAGCCGAAGACATTTTGTCTCCGTAAGAAGCATCGAATCCTCCTGTAGAAAATTTTACTTCCCGGGTCATATCCGGATTTATAAAGCTCAACCCTTCTTGTTGCCCCGACCGTATGAGAAGAGGTCTATATATTTCTATTCCATTCACATACACAATATTTTCATCATAATTCCCCCCCCGAACCGAGTATTGAGAACTCATTTCGTTTGTAGAGCTTACTCCGGCACCAAGAGCTATGATAGATTCAATACTTCCTCCTGTAGGATCAGCCTGTAAACCGGTTTTGCCTACTTCTATTTTGCCCATAGTAGAGGTTTGTGCTTTTTCGCCTAGAACAGTTACTTCTTCCAGTACAGTTTCACGCATCATTATATTTATAGTCATGTTGCCTGTTACATTTGCTATCTTTCGTTCAACTCGTTGATAACCAATGCGAGAAAAAACAATAGTAACAGAATCTCCTAAAGGTGAAGTAATTTGGTATTTCCCTTGATTGTTGGTGAAAACGCCTATTGGCGAACCTTGCATCGATACACTTACAAAATCTACAGGATTATTGTCGAAATTGGTAACAGTTCCATTTATTTTAGCCTGTTGAGCCGATAGGCTTACAGTAAATAGCAGAAACATTAAGAGTATGTATATGTGATATTTAGTCATATTTAGCGTAAATGAGATATAATGAATTATTATCGGAGACCGTAGGGGCTGGGCTCTGCCCTAGAATCTAATAATCACCAAAGTTAATTTATATTTTAGAATTTGAATATACAGAATGCAGAGGATTATTTATTTCTGTCTAAAAAATTGTTTTGTTTTATATCAGTCATAGAATTTATCTATAATCAATATAGTTGTGTATCTTGCTTTTAGCTGTCTAAATATAGCAATTTCTTAACATTTTGTTGACAAATTTATGGATAAAAAAGGCGAGAATGTGATAATAAGCTATAACTTTGTACCCAATTGAACAGACCGGGAAACAACCGATGAATTATCAGAAATAAATAGACAACTATCTATAAAATAAGATATGGCAAAAGTAAAAGGAACAGTAGTGGTCGATGTCGAACGATGTAAAGGCTGCGATCTCTGTGTTGTATCCTGTCCTTGTGATGTGCTTGAGTTACAGGCTCGTGAGGTAAATCAGAAGGGATATCATTACGTATTTATGAAAAATGAGGACGCATGTATTGGGTGTGCCAATTGTGGCTATGTTTGCCCCGATGGATGTTTAACCGTATATAGGCAAAAAGACTGATTTCTTAGGATTATTAGTCTTTTGTAGTGTATTATGAGAGAGTTAGCAGGTAGACAAGTTCACAAGTCTCGTTAACTCGTTTACCAGTCAACTTGTAAACTAAAAGAAAAAATGTCAGAAGAAATATATTTGATGAAAGGCAATGAGGCTATCGCCCATGCTGCAATTCGCATAGGGGTAGACGGTTATTTTGGCTATCCTATCACCCCCCAATCGGAAATTATAGAAACATTGATGAGCGAGGCTCCTTGGACTACTACCGGCATGGTGGTAATGCAGGCAGAGAGCGAAACTGCATCTATCAATATGGTCTATGGTGGTGCCGGTTGCGGAAAAATGGTGATGACATCTTCGTCGAGTACCGGTATGAGTCTTATGCAAGAGGGAGTATCTTTTTTGGCAGGAGGTAATTTGCCTTGTTTGTTGGTTAATGTAATGCGGGGAGGTCCCGGTTTGGGAACTATACAACCATCGCAATCAGATTATTTTCAGACTGTAAAGGGTGGGGGACATGGCGATTATAAAATGATAACCCTGGCACCTGCATCGGTACAAGAAATGGCAGATTTTGTTGATTTGGGCTTTCAACTGGCATTCAAATATTCGACTCCCGCAACCATATTGGCTGATGGTGTAATCGGGCAAATGATGGAAAAAGTAAAACTTCCTGAATTTAGAAGAAGACGTACCGAAAAAGAAATACGTGAGCAATGTCCTTGGGCAACTTTGGGCAAACCTGCCGATCGTAAACCAAATGTAATTACTACACTTCAGTTAGATTCTGCTGTGATGGAAAAATGTAATTTGGATTTGCAGGCAAAATATAAAGAAATAGAAGCCAACGAGATAAGGTATGAAGAGATTGCCTGCGAAGACATAGACTACCTTATAGTAGCCTTTGGATCAGCCGCACGTATCAGCCAAAAGGCAGTAGAACTGGCTCGGGCAGAAGGTATCAAAGTCGGGATAATAAGACCCATTACATTATGGCCCTTTCCTACTAAGATTATTAACGAATACGCATCTAAAGTAAAAGGTATACTTACGGTGGAAATGAACGCCGGACAGATGGTTGAAGATGTACGTTTATCTGTAAACGGAAAAATTCCTGTTGAACACTTCGGGCGTTTGGGAGGCATTATTCCTACACCCAATGAAGTGGTTGCTGCTTTAAAAGAAAAATTGGGTTGTTGATTTTCGATCGTAATCCCTTTAATTTAAACTAAGGATAAAAAAATAATGAGCACCAGTATAATAGATCCGAAGAATTTGGTATATGCCAAACCTGTATTGATGAACGAAACCCAAATGCACTATTGTCCGGGTTGTTCGCATGGTGTTGTTCATAAATTGGTTGCGGAAGTAATCGACGAAATGGGTTTAAAAGAAATAACTATCGGTATAGCCCCTGTGGGCTGTGCCGTATTTGCATATGATTATTTGGATATCGACTGGCAGGAAGCTGCACACGGCAGGGCTCCCGCTTTGGCAACTGCTGTAAAACGTCTGAATCCCGATAAGATGGTATTTACCTACCAAGGTGATGGCGATTTGGCTGCTATCGGTACTGCCGAAACTATTCATGCTGCCAACAGAGGTGAAAATATTGCTATTATTTTTATTAATAATGGTATATATGGTATGACAGGCGGACAAATGGCTCCAACTACCTTAATGAATATGAAGACTTCTACAACTCCTAACGGGCGTGATACACACGAAAACGGATATCCTCTAAAGATAACCGATCTGTTGGCTCAACTGGAAGGGGTTTGTTTCGCAACACGTCAGAGTGTACACACTGCTGCTGCCGTAAAAAAAGCAAAAAAGATGATTGCCAAAGCTTTCCAAAACTCTTTGGACGGAAAAGGTACTTCCATTGTAGAAATAGTGTCTACATGCAGTGCCGGTTGGAAAATGAGTCCCGCAGGAGCAAACGATTGGATGGTCGAAAATATGTTTCCCGTATATCCTATGGGCGATATAAAGAATATTTGAGTAGTTACAAGTTACAAGTTACGAGGCTTGTAACTCGTAACTCGTAACTTTTTTTTAAAAAATAATGACAAACGAAATTATTATAGCCGGATTCGGTGGGCAAGGGGTATTATCGATGGGTAAGATTATAGCTTACTCGGGTTTAATGGAAGGAAAAGAGGTTTCTTGGTTTCCGTCCTATGGTCCCGAACAACGTGGCGGAACAGCTAATGTAACCGTTATATTGAGTGATACGACTATTAGTTCGCCCATTATAAGTGAGTATGATATTGCCATAATACTCAATCAACCATCGCTTGACAAGTTTGAATCTCAAGTCAAGCCCGGAGGCATTTTATTGTACGATCCCGAAAGTATTCCCCGTGCACCTAGAAGAACCGATATTCAGGTCTATAAAATAGATGCTATGGCAACCGCTTCGGAACTGAAAAACCAAAAGGCATTCAATATGTTTGTATTGGGCGGTCTGCTTAAAATTTGCCCAATAGTAACCTTAGAACATGTAATGATGGGCTTGAAAAAATCGTTACCCGAAAGGCACCATACTTTACTTCCTATGAACGAACAAGCTATAGTGAAAGGAATGGAAATTGTAGAAAAAATGAACTAAGGATATTGTTTTTTTTGTAGGGGCTGGGTTCTGCCCTGCCCTAAAAATAGAGGGCAGGGCAGAACCCAGCCCTTACGTTTGTCAATATATATTGCTGATTTACAGTGCTTGCAAAATATCTTTTTTCAAATCCTCAATATCCTCAATACCTACCGACAGGCGTAACAAATTATCTTCGATACCCATCACTTGTTTCATTTCGGGAGAAAATGTTCCGTAAATAGTCGATTCGGGATGTATAATCAGAGTTTTATTGTCAAATAAGTTGGTTGCCCGGCGAATCACTTTCAAGCCATCCATAAATCGGTAACAATCTTCTTTGGTTGCCAAACTAAAGGTAAGCATCGCACCCGGATTAGAGGGAAACAATCGATCGGATACTTTCTTATAAGGAGAATTCTCGAGTTTGGTGTATCCTACTTTCTTCACTTTATTATTGTCCGAAAGAAACAATGCCAGCTCATAAGCTGTTTGCGACATATGCTCGAAACGCAATTGCAGAGTTTCCATACCCAATGCCTGTAACGATGCCGTTTCGGAATCCATACAAGCACCCATACTACGGGCAATCTCACGTTTCATTTTAAACGTAAATGCCGACATAGATGCTGTAGGTGTTACTTTTGCCAGCTTTTTGTTTTTCGACCAATCAAACGTACCATAGTCAAGAATAGCACCTCCAACACTGGTTGCACCTCCCGATACGTATTTGGTGGTAGAAACTACTTCTATGTCTACACCTTGTTTTTTTGCCGAAAACCCACACCACGCAACTATTGTTGTATCTACAATTAAAGGCACTCCTTTGGCTTTGGTTATAGCGGCAATCTTAGGCAGATCGGCTATCTCCATATGCGGATTGGTTATCAGTTCGCAGAAGAAAGCACATGTATTATCATCAATAGCTGCTTCTACTTCCGCCAGGTTATCGGTATTTACAAAGCGTACCTCAACACCAAATTCGGCAAGTGTGAATTGAAACAACGAAAATGTATTGCCAAACAAATGGGGAGATGTTACAATATTACTACCGGCATATGCCAGTGCCATAAATGTATTAGAAATAGCTGCCATGCCCGAGCTAACCATCATTACATTATCGGCACCCGATGCAGCTTTTATTCTTAACTCCAGATTCTCGACTGTAGGATTCGATATGCGTGTATATGTGTGGCTGTCGGTTTTGTTCTGAAAAGCATTTGCTATTGCTTCCGACGACGGAAACTCAAACGCTGCATTCCTATAAATAGGCATACTTATAGCTCCGTGTGCATCTTCTCTTTTAAATTTAGCATTAATAATGCGTGTTGCAAATTTTTCGTTTTGACAATCTTCTATTTCCATAATTGCAGTCTTTATTTTATTGTTTGTAACCAAAGGTAGTACATTTTGAAATAAAGTTTCTCTCTTTTATAAAATATATCATGGGTATAGTAAAAAAAGTACATGTATCAAAAGGTATATTTTGTGTCGTTATTGCGAGCGATAGTCAAGTGCGATTTTACATAGCATGGTATCGGAGGCAGCAGAGGAATTAGGGGTTTCGACAATACGAATCCTTAAGTTGATGACATTGGGCTCTGTCTTACCCAAAAACTTGTGCTGCGCGGGCAGAGCAGAGCCCAGTCCCTACATTCGTCAATATAAATGTATCATTAAATTCTTTATATTACTTATCTTTGCGGTATCAACAAATTTTCAGATAATACAGATGAGACAATATATAGATTTAGTACAGCGTGTTCTGACCGAAGGGGTCAGAAAAGAAGACAGAACGGGTACAGGCACCATCAGTGTATTTGGTCATCAAAGCCGTTACAATCTGGCTGACGGTTTTCCTATGGTAACTACAAAAAAATTACATCTTAAATCTATCATTTATGAACTATTGTGGTTTTTGACAGGTGATACCAATACTAAATATCTACAAGACAACGGTGTACGTATTTGGAACGAATGGGCTGACCAAAATGGAGATCTCGGACATATCTATGGTTTTCAGTGGCGTTCGTGGCCCGATTATAACGGAGGGCATATCGACCAAATTACCGAAGTGGTGAATACGATTAAAAATAATCCCGATTCGCGCCGTATAATTGTTAGTGCTTGGAATGTGGCAGATATTCCTAATATGAATTTACCTCCTTGCCATGCTTTTTTTCAATTTTATGTAGCCGATGGTAAGTTGAGTCTTCAATTGTATCAACGCAGTGCCGATATTTTCTTGGGAGTACCTTTCAATATTGCATCTTATGCTTTACTGCTTCAAATGATGGCTCAAGTGACTGGGCTTAAGGCGGGCGAATTTGTACACACATTAGGCGATGCGCATATATATACTAATCATATCGACCAATTGAAAATGCAAATGCAACGTGAATTGAGGTCGTTACCTCAAATGATTATCAATCCTACTGTAAAAAATATATTCGATTTTAAATACGAAGACTTCAAATTAGAAGGGTACGATCCGCATCCCCATATAAAGGGCGAAGTTGCTGTTTAAGAAAAAACCAGCCAAGAAGTAACGGAACTCCTGGAAAATTCAAGCACGTCGTTGCAGCCTTTTTTGGATATTTTTATAAAAAAATTTTGATAGATCAGCCTCCCACTTCCTCTACCGAATTACTCCATTGTAACATATGGTACAAATCAACAGATATAAATTAGGTAGTTTTGTCATATCAAATAATAAACCACTAAAATAGATATGACCATGAGTAATATGTTTTGCTTTCAATGTCAAGAAACATCCAAAGGAGTAGCGTGTGATGTGATGGGCGTATGCGGAAAAACTCCCGAAGTATCGGATATCCAAGATCTGCTGCTATTTGTAGCACGAGGAATTGCCGTTTATAACGATGCTTTGCGAAAAGAGGGTAATGCCTCTGCCGTTGCCGATAAATATGTAATAGATGCCATGTTTATCAGTATCACCAATGCAAATTTCGACTTTGAAGCTATCAAAAACAAAGTAAAAGAAGGCTTGGCTTTAAAAAATCAATTGGCTGATCAGCTGGCAAATGCTCCTGCAAATCTGCCTGACGAATGTTTATGGAATGGCAACGAAGCCCAATTTATGACTAAAGCCAAAGAAGTAGGCGTATTACGAACCAAAGACGAAGACATCCGTTCGCTAAAAGAACTAGTACACTATGGTTTGAAAGGAATGGCTGCCTACGCAGAACATGCTTATAATCTGAATAAAATAGACGATGAAATTTCGGGCTTCATACAACACGCACTGGTACAACTAACACGCGACGATATTTCGGTAAATGAATTAATTGCACTGACACTCGAAACAGGTAAATACGGTGTACAGGCTATGGCATTGCTGGATGCTGCCAATACAGGTAAATATGGAAACCCCGAGATTTCGGTGGTAAATATTGGAGTAGGCACCAATCCCGGTATATTGATCAGCGGACACGATCTTCGAGACATCGAAGAGCTTTTGATTCAAACCCAAGGAACAGGCATCGATGTATACACACACAGCGAAATGCTTCCTGCCCACTATTACCCCGAGTTGAAAAAGTACAAGCATCTTGTTGGAAACTACGGTGGTGCTTGGTGGCAACAAAAAGAAGATTTCGACTCATTTAATGGACCTATTCTCTTTACAACCAACTGTATTGTACCTCCATCTAAATCGGCTTCGTACCGAGGACGTATCTTTACAACCGGAGCAGCAGGTCTCGACGGAGCGAAACACATTGCCGAGCGCAAAGACGGACAGCCTAAAGATTTCTCTGAAATAATAGCAATGGCTAAAATATCTCAAGCTCCACGCGAAATTGAGACAGGTACTATTGTTGGAGGATTTGCTCACAATCAAGTGATGGCTCTAGCCGATAAAGTGGTAGATGCCGTAAAAAGCGGAGCTATACGTAAATTTTTCGTCATGGCAGGTTGCGACGGTCGTATGAAAAGCCGTAATTATTACACCGAATTTGCCGAAGCATTACCCAAAGATACTGTTATACTTACCGCAGGATGTGCCAAGTATAGATATAATAAATTACCGTTGGGTGATATAGGCGGTATACCTCGTGTGCTGGATGCCGGACAATGTAACGACAGTTATTCGTTAGCAGTTATCGCATTGAAACTGAAAGAAGTATTCGGACTAGAGGACATCAACGACCTACCTATTGTCTACAATATTGCTTGGTACGAACAAAAAGCGGTGATTGTTTTACTTGCCCTATTACATTTGGGTGTGAAGAATATTCACCTTGGACCAACATTACCCGGATTTTTGTCTCCCAATGTAGCCAAGGTATTGATTGAGAATTTTGGAATTGCCGGAATAACTACCGTAGAAAACGATATAGAAGCTTTTTTGGCTAGCTGAATTGTTTGATATAATCTGTGTACAACAAAAAGGTCGGAATTTTGATTCTGACCTTTTTTAGTAGAAACACATTGCTTTTACAAAACACAATAATAGATATTTTGAGATACATACTACCCCAGTATACTACACCCTATTTTTTTCCGTTATTTACTATAGATGATATATTCTTGATAGTTGCTAGAGTGTGTAAGTATGATTCTAAAAAAAATACTTTGTTTTTTACTCCCATTGTTTTTACTCCCGGCTTGTGACGGAACTATCGATCCGGATGTCGGAACCAATCCTGTTGTGGGTAAGTGGAATAGCTATTATAAAGATACCGGAAACCTGATAATGACACGTGTTTTTACACCCGATTTTTATTCGTATTTTATATATGCCGCTGGCAAAAATCAAAACAAAATGAATCAGCAACATTACACAATCAACGAAACCCATATTAGGCTAGATCAATATACACAAGCCTATACTCTAGATAAAGATACTCTGTGGATTACCAATAGCAAGGGCGATCAGAAAACAAAATACATAAGAGTCCAATAGTTGTTTACAGAAAGGTATTGTTAAATAATTAATGGATAATTCATTATTCTGTTTAAATAATATGTATTCGTTTCTTATATCATCACATCTATGCTGTTGTCTCTCAGATATTGCATAATATTAGCTGGCGGTCTTTTATTTTCGAGTTCCTTCTTCATAAAATCCATATACGGCGCTATATGCTTGTAGAACTTGTAATAGCCTTCACATAGGTAGTTAAGTCCCTCTTCGCCATTCGTTGTCTTTATTATCCTGTTTTTAGGACATTCGCCATGGCAGGCAAACAACACATCGCAGTCCTTGCACTTACGGGGTAATTTGTCGTATTTGTCCTGCCCAAATCTTATCTGCTGCTGCGAATACATCATCTCGGTTAGGGTATGCGTCTTTATGTTGCCTATTTTATATCCGGGGTATACAAAATGGTCGCAACTGTAGACATCCCCGTTGAATTCCATTACTCCGGCATGTCCACAATATTTAGCCAGCGTGCATACCCCCGGGTCTGCACCTACCCAATTTGCCAATGTAGAGTCAAAATACTGTATGTAAAACTGCCCTACATCGTTTTTTACCCATTCGTTAAAGATAGCGATAAGAAAATCGCCCCAGCCCGAAGCAGGCACATTCCAAGAGGCGGGTTTTCCGTTTATCTGTTCTACAATAGGCGAAAACTGTATAAAGCGGCAATCGATGGACTTGAAAAAATTATAAAATTCCAACGGATAATTTACATTATAGTCGTTTACAACTCCCATGACATTATACTCTACCTCGTGCTTTTTGAGCAGCGATAAGCCCTTCATTACTTTATAGAACGAAGGTTCGTTGTTTACTCCCTTGCGGTATCTGTCGTGACAGTGCTGAGGTCCGTCTATGGATATTCCTACAAGAAAATTGTTCTCTTTGAAGAAGCGGCACCAGTCGTCGGTCAGTAATGTGCCATTTGTCTGTATGCTGTTGTCTATCTGCCGTCCTCGTCCATATTTCTTTTGCAATTCGAGAGCTTTCTTATAAAAAGATATATTCCTCATCAGAGTTTCGCCACCGTGCCATGTGAAAAGTACCTGTGGCATTGTTTGCGATTCAAGGTAATCTCTGATAAACTTTTCTAAAAGCTCATCGGACATTACATAGCGTTTGTCATCGGGGTACAGCTCTTTTTTCTCCAGATAGTAGCAATACTTGCACCTGAGGTTACATACCGCACCGATAGGTTTCAGCATTACATAGAGTGGCTTGGCAAAAGGGGTGGCGTAGGTAGTATTCATTCGGCTTCGTTCTTTATTTTATATTGATGTTTCAATGCATCCATTTCTGTAGCTTGACCAAGATCTCCTTGCGATTCCATCCATTTATGAAGTTCTTTACGCAATACCTCTATTTGGTGACTGTATTTGTTGTCACTCATAAGGTTATTCATCTGATAAGGATCGCTAATAATATCATATAGTTCTTCTTGAGGACGATACTGAAAGTTGTGTACCTGCTGTTTTGCATGATCGTTTGTATCAGCTTCTCTTTTCCATGAAGTCCAAACAGGATCATTATTTTTTGTAACAACACACTTGAAAGGCTCCTCGGGAGTAAGATTAACAATATAACTAAATCTTTTGCTTCTTACAGACCGTATCCCATAGTAAGGAGATCCACTAATGATACCCTTTGTCGTTTGCAATGCAAAAACATATTCTTTAAATTGATTTGCATTTCCCCTTATCACAGGCTGAAAGCTGCGTCCATCAAGTTTTTCGGAAATTGTTACACCCGCTATATCGAGCAAGGTAGGGGTAACGTCTACATATTCGCACATAGCATTAGTTTCGGTTCCCGGCAAAGTTACTCCCTGCCAACGTACTATAAAGCCTGTTTGCAGACCAGAGTCGTAGCATGTCCATTTAGCAAAAGGAAACGAATATCCTTGCTCGCTTGTAAATATAAATACAGTATTATTATCCAGATTGTATTTCTTTATGAGTTCGTCTACTTTACCCACATCTGAGTCCAATTGATTAATCTCTGCCAAATAGTTGACATAATTTTCACGTGTTTCTTTCGTGTCTACCAGGGCAGGAGGCAGAGTAAGCTTCTCCGCATTAAAAAGGGAGCGATCTCCTCTTGTCCATGGAGAATGAGGATCGTGAGAAGCAACGTATAAGAAGAAAGGCTCCTTCTTATTTGCAACATCGGCTATAAAGCGTTCTATTTTCTCTGTATTGATGTTGTCGTTTCCCCCACTCAAAAGTTCAAAAGGAAAAGATTCTAATGGAGCTATATGTCTTTTTCCCTGTATTGCCACACGATAACCGGCATTTTTAAGATAATGGGGAAGTGTTCCGACACCTTCTTCGATAAAAGTATGATTAGGATAAGCTCCAGACTTCACCGGATATAGACCGGTAAGCAAGCAATGCCGGGTTGGAGAACTCATTGCTGTGGCTTGAAAGAAATTATTAAACTTCAGACCCTCGGAAGCAATGCGATCGATGTTTGGAGTAATTGCATCAATACTTCCATAACAACCAAGGTCGCCTCGACGACAATCGTCGGCTATAACAAGTACTATATTAGGACGAGAATTTTGGGCTATAGTAGTTATACAGGGTAAACCTGCCACTATTAATAAAAGTAAATCCTTATTATTCATTTCTTTTGTATTATTAGTTATGGCTGAATAAAATAAGTAATCGTACAACTCAAAGGTTTGAACCACTTAAATTATGCTTTCATATTAAAGAAGTGTAAAAGTAAATAAGATTGTTGATTCAGTTTCATATCAAAAGTAATCATATATATCACCCATCAAAAGTACATATGTTTTTATTACGAGTACATATGTTTATTGGCAGAAGTTAAGAAGACAGCATTAGTACCCTATTCTAGATTATTTTATTAGTTTTGTTTATAATCTAATTTACTGTGAATTAAAAATGAGGCACTTATTCCTATCCATTGGGCTTGTTTCTATTATATATAGCAGTTACAGCCGGTTCAGCTTCGGCTAACAGACTTCGTTTTTCTCATCTTACTAATAAAGATGGATTATCTGGCAATACCGTTTTCGCAATACTCGAAGATCAAAAAGGATACTTTTGGTTCGGTACAAAATCTACAAATACACTTGCTCACTTCGAATCCGGAATTTCTAAGACCGAACAAGTAGATGTTCTTTTCGAAGACTCTTCGGGCGATATATGGCTGGGCACACATTTCAGAGGTGTGTTCAAGTATAATAAACGTAATAGGGAAGTAATAAATTATTCAACAAAAACAACGCCTAGTATTTCAGACAATTATATAAACTATGTATATGAAGATAAAGATAAGAATATATGGGTATCAACCCATTATGGAGGTCTGAATCTTATCCGGACAAAAGATAATACAGTCAAGGTATATAATAAAGACGATGGCTTGCCATCCAACACTACTTACGGACTCTTGGAAGATAATGAAGGCAACCTGTGGATTGCAACCAATAGCGGCTTAGCTAAATTTGACAGAGAACGCCGATTATTTTCGAAGTTTACAACTCAAGATGGTCTACCTAATGATCAATTTAACTACAATTCTGTTTATAAAGACAACTTGGGGCGGATTTATTTTGGTACTATCAACGGATTGATCCGTATACAACCCGACATACTGAATATCAGCCAAACAAATCCCCGGGTTGATATTGTGGATATGAGAATAATGGGCAAAAGTGTTTTCCCAAACGAAGACAATTCGCCATTGAAGAAGTCAATCAACGAAACCAGTCATATAACCCTTACCGAAAGTCAGGCAAAGTCTTTCTCTTTTGTATTCTCGGCTCCTTCCCTTGTGCATTCTCGCAATATATCATACGCCATAAAGCTCAGTGATGTAGACAAGGAGTGGGTTGATTTAGGAAACCAAAATCAGGTTACGTATGCAAATCTTTCGGCAGGAGTGTATGACTTTATGGTTCGGGCTGCACTCAACAACAATTGGGAGGAGAGTGAAGTAAAGGTTATCCACTTGACAGTGTTGCCACCATTTTGGAAGTCGCAGACAGCATATATAATATACTTTCTGATACTTGCAGGACTTGTATTCTTAGTATATCGCATAATTTTGATACGTCAAAGAGAACACCATTTGATAATTACAGACCGATTAGAAAAGGAAAATCTCAAAGAAGTAAATAGACTAAAAATCAATTTCTTCACCAATATATCACATGAGCTCCGTACCCCATTGACATTGATTGTATCACCAATCTATACTATATTGACTCAGTCGACTCTCCCCGAAGAGGCAAGGGTAAAGATACAGGCAGTACAAAAAAATGTCCAACGAATGCAAAATTTGGTAGACGAATTGATCTTGTTGAGTAAAATAGAAACAGAGGTAGAAAAGATCAAACTTAAAGAGGGATATGTGCTACGTTTCATTATAGAGATAGCAAATGGGTTCAAACTATTGGCAGAAAGCAAAAACATCTCATTCTCTATAAATATAACAGTATCTAAGTACCCTGTTTACTTCGACCCCTCTAATGATTCTATATACCTTATTTTGTTACTTTCCATTCGGAGGGAACTACAAAGTCTTCACGTCCCTCGCCGTAGGGAGGAAGTATAAACGGAGATTCTATTGCATCATATTCTTCTGCTATTTTTTTTAATCTTTGCAATTCAGCCGGGTATTTATTGCTGACATTCTTTTTTTCATAATTGTCTTCCGGATAATAAATTAAAAAATATTTGTCTGATTTTATCCTCTCGTTTTTTCCGCGAATGATTAACTTATAATCATTGTTCACCACGGCTCCGCAACCTAAATACAGATCTCGCTTTATTATGTTTTCTTTTCCAGATATTAATACAGGCGAAATATCAATCCCATCGAACGGTCGATGAGGTGTGCTCTTGATAGAAAGTATCGATTTTATTGTAGGCATTATGTCTACAAAGCCAACTACTTGATTAACCTCACGTCTTCCCTTGTACTTAGCCGGATATGAGATTATTGCAGGAGTTCTTACTCCCCCATCCCATTCCTCAAATTTTGTACCTCGCAATGGCTTATTAGTTCCTCCTCCGTTGGGTTCGGCTCCGTTATCGCTAAAGAATATAAAGAGCGTATTTTCATCTATACCTTTGGCTTTTAGAGCTTCCCGTATCTTGCCGATGCCTCTGTCCAAACAAGTAACCATTGCTGCATAAATAGCCTTGTTACGCTCCTTGGGCGACAAACTCTCTAAATTGTCCGTATATAAGGCAATATCTTCGGCTTTGGCTTGCAATGGCGTATGCGGCGCATTATAGGCTACATACAAAAAGAACGGACTCTCCTCTTGCGAATGGTTGTCTATATAATTTACTGCCTCCTGTGTAATCAAATCTGTCGAATAACCTTCGTCATATGAAGAATCCCAGTTGCGATGCCAATCCAACTCCCTTTCTCGCTTGTGGGTAAAATAGTCAATAGCCCCGTTTACATGCCCATAGAAATATGTAAAACCCCTGTTTAATGGATAATATTCTTTTCGGGAATGTCCCAAATGCCATTTTCCTATGATTGCACGCTCTGCATAACCCGCCTTTTGGAGCATTTCGGGCAATAATTCTTCCCCTGTATCCAACCCAAAATCGCGCCAAGGCGGGATAACGGTTTCTCTCAGTCCGTAACGGTTAGGATATCGTCCCGTGAGCAATCCTGCTCTTGTAGGCGAACTTACGGGAGCAGTGTAGAAGCGGTTCATTCTGATTCCTTCTTCTGCCAGTTTATCCAGATTGGGTGTTTTTATACTGCTCCCATGAAAACCCACATCACCCCAGCCCAAGTCATCAGCCAATATGATAACTATATTCGGTCTTTTGGATTCTCCTTGGGCAGAACCATCCGTATATCCGAGAACTAAAGATGGCAAAATAAATGAAAGTACTTTCTTTGTATCCATAACTTTTCGTACAAATTATTTAAGGGGTAACTCAGGCAATGAATTTCGCCAGTCTAAGGCTAGTTTTTTTAGTTTCTTTGTTTTCTTAGGGTATTTTCCGGAAACATTTACATCTTCTTTTGGATTCTTATTAAGGTTATATAACATTACATCCGATCCGTCTTTATTAACCAGTAATTTCCAGTCACCCTTTCTTACAGCAACATTAGGACTCACGTCTTCACCTTTGTTGGGTTTAGGAAAGGCATCTGTGCCATTTCGCCTGTATTCCCAAAATATTGCTTTTTCTCGTTTGTGTTTTTTTCCCAAAAGAGCTTTACTCATATCTGTACCGTCACTCCGGTATCCTTGGGGAAGTGGTGTGCCGGCTATTGCACACAGGCTTTCGAACATGTCTAATGCACTCACAACGCTTGTATTATCCGATTTTCCGTGAGGAACGACACCCTTAGTATCCCAAACAATCAATGGCAGACGGGTTCCTCCCTCAAACAAAGAGGCTTTACAACCCCGTAGATTACCCGCACGGCTACCGCGAAAACTAGGGGCAGGTCCGTTGTCGCTTACAAAAATAACAACTGTATTATTATCTAAATTCAACTTTTTTATTTCGCTCAACAACCTTCCTATCTGTTTGTCATACTCAGCTAGAACCGTGCAGAAGTTTTTTTCACTTTGGTAATCATGAGGGACAATATCCTGTTCTTCTACATTGCCAACCCAAGGGGTATGCATATCATCGGGCCAAAGGTTAATAAAGCAAGGTTCACCTTTATGCTTTTTCAAGAAATCTAATGTTTTATCTACAAAATAGGCAGTCCTGTCCCAACGTTTTACACTGTCTTGGGGAGACCATATCCAGTCCGTTGCAGTCAATAATGGGTCGGGAGCCGGACTCTCGTAAGTACTGCTATATTCATCATACCCGTAAACATCAAACATGGGTGCATTGTATACGTCACGACCTCCTCCCAGATGCCATTTGCCGAAATGTCCGGTTTTATATCCGGCTGCTTTCATCGCCTTTGGTATTGTTGGAGCATTCGGGTCTAAAAAATCAGCCATTTCTGCATCGCGGTTCCCTTTACGGGTTTGCAGATAGCTTGTAATATTCCATTTGGCAGGATGTATCCCTGTTAATAAGCCGGCACGCGAAGGCGAGCTTATGGGAGAGGCGCTATAATATTGGTTAAAATATATCCCTTCGGATGCCATTCGGTCTATATTGGGAGTGGGAACAAATTTGCCACCATAAACACCTACATCGCTGTAACCCATATCGTCGGTTAGGATAAAAATAATGTTGGGGCGATGATCATTTTGAGCCTTTAGCTTACTTGCAAATGACACCGCTGAAAGACCGACAAAAAAACAGCTCACTAATTTAGCATTCATAATATTTAGGATTATTTGGTTTTCAGAAATCAGCCTAACTGACCATACCCAAAATTAGTAAAATAGTTTTGGAATAGGGTAGATTCCATTGGTAAATGCGAATTTTTCATTCAATTTGAAATCAAATAAATATGATGATGATGATGATGATGGCTTGTTGAAACGGGAAATAACTTTAATCCAAAGGATTGAAAAAATTATTCTCGCTTTAACAAGCTAATATGCAATAAATCAAAGAATAAAAAATTCGCATTTGGTACTTGAATCTGCGTTTTGTTTCTAAACTCATGTTTCTGACTGTTTAATGGGTAAAACTATTTTTGTTTTGATTTTTCTGCGTATTTTGATAGGAACAATTTATAAAGAGGGCAATCTATTTTATTTTCGTTTATCTTTGTGACTAAAGTTGATTTTTTTATGCAAAAAGATATAGATATAAGAGTAAGCCCCGATGTGGCAGCAGATATAAACCTCGTTAAGGGTATTGCAGCAGATGTGACTAATACTAAAATGACGGAGATAACGGATGTACGAATCATAAAACGTTCAATTGATGCCCGTCAGCGTAATATCTTCATCAATCTGCGTGTAAGACTTTATATAAATGAATCTCAGCCCGAAGTATTATTTGAGAAAACCGATTATCCTGATGTCAGCAAAGCCCCACAAGCAATAGTAGTGGGAGCAGGACCGGGAGGACTGTTTGCAGCTCTACGATTGATCGAACTCGGCGTACGACCTATTTTGGTCGAAAGAGGCAAGTCGGTAAGAGATCGCAAGAGAGACTTAGCAACAATCAATAGAGAACATATTGTTAACGGTGACTCCAATTATTGCTTTGGCGAGGGTGGTGCAGGTGCTTATTCGGATGGAAAACTATACACGCGAAGTAAAAAACGAGGCAATGCCGATAAAATATTGAATGTATTCTGCCAACATGGAGCTACTACTGATATACTGATTGATGCACATCCGCACATTGGAACAGATAAACTTCCGGCAATTATTCAGAAGATGCGCGAGCAGATAATCTCGGCGGGTGGAGAGGTGCATTTCGAGACTCGTATGGATGAGTTAATTATCGAAAATAATGAAGTGAAAGGCATCAAAACCAATACAGGTAAGATATTCGAAGGCTATGTAATATTGGCAACAGGTCATTCGGCAAGAGATGTGTATTACATGCTTCACGACAAAAAAGTGAAAATAGAAGCTAAAGGTTTAGCGGTAGGTGTTCGTGTAGAACACCCTGTAGAACTGATAGATCAGATACAATACCATAATCCCGAAGGACGGGGCGAATATCTTCCTGCTGCCGAATACAGTTTTGTAGTTCAATCGGGCGATCGGGGAGTATACTCATTCTGTATGTGTCCGGGAGGAATTGTGGTGGCTGCGGCAAGTGGCGAGCGTCAGTTGGTGGTAAATGGTATGTCGCCGTCTAATAGAGGGTCTAAATGGTCAAATTCGGGAATTGTAGTAGAAATACATCCTGGTGATTTTCCCGAATACCAAAAATACGGTGAATTGGAACTTCTTAAATTTCAAGAAGATTTAGAAGAAAAAGCCTGGATTGCAGGCGGTAAAACTCAAGTAGCACCCGCTCAACTGATGGCTGATTTTGTGAACAACGTAAAAAGTGAAGAGCTACCCAAAACATCGTATGCTCCAGGTATTATATCCTCTAATTTGAATGAATGGTTGCCTCCATTTATATCAGATCGATTGAAGGATGGACTTCAAAAAGTTGGGGTAACTTCAAAAGGATATTTCACAAATGAGGCGGTTTTATTAGCGGTAGAGAGCCGTACATCTTCGCCTGTGCGCATTCTTCGAGACAGAGAAACGATGCAGCATGTGGAGATAAAAGGTCTTTATCCTTGTGGAGAAGGTGCAGGCTATGCAGGCGGAATAGTTTCTGCTGGAATGGATGGCGAACGCTGTGCCGAAGCTTTGGCAAAGGTTTTGAATGAAGTTCAATAAATAATATATTTCAATGTTGGGGTAGAGCTCTGCCCCATCCGTGAATAGATTCTTTTATTAGAGGGTGGAGTAGCCCCCCTACAGTATAGAATAATATAAACAGACTATTTTTTAACCTATTAACTGATATTTTCATGAAAAATAATAAAACAAAATTTTATTCTGTTTCAGTATTGTCTTTATTAACATTGTCGATATATGGACAAAAAGACAAGCGTCCCAATATTATTGTAATTCTAGCTGACGATCTAGGCTATTCCGATTTAGGATGTTATGGAGGCGAGATAGAAACACCTAATTTAGACAGGCTTGCTGCAAATGGACTTCGTTTCAGCAATTTTTATAACGCAGGTCGAAGTTGTCCAAGTAGAGCTTCGCTTCTTACCGGATTGTATCAGCATCAGGCAGGTATAGGACGCATGACTTTTAATCAAAATCTTCCCGGATACAAAGGTCAATTAACTGAAAATAGTGTTACCATAGCCGAAGTTCTGAAAGAATCAGGCTATAATACCGGTATGATCGGCAAATGGCATGTTGCCGAAACTCCTTTAAGAGAAGATCAGCGTGAATGGCTTAACCATCAAAAATTCTATGATACTTTTGCTGATAAAAAATGTTACCCTACGCATCGTGGATTCAATGATTTCTATGGAATTATATATGGCGTTGCAGATTATTTCGACCCATTCAGTTTAGTAAATGGAGAAACTCCCGTAAAAGATGTCCCGAAAGATTATTATATCACTCAAGCTTTGTCGGATAGTGCTGTATCTTATGTAGATAAGTATCTAAAAGACGATAAACCGTTCTTTTTATACCTTTCGTACACTGCACCCCATTGGCCCCTGCATGCCTTGCCTCAAGATATCGACAAATACAAAGATACCTACAAAAACGGTTGGGATGATATTCGCCAAAAACGTTTTGAACGCATGAAAAAGCTAGGTGTTTTTGGAAACAGTAAAACCGAATTGTCACCCCGTCAATTTACCGATAAGTGGGCAGATAATCCAACCCAAGATTGGGATGCACGGGCTATGGCAGTACATGCAGCCATGGTAGACCGCATGGATAAGGGTATTGGCGAATTACTGGATGCTCTCGAAAAAAATGGACAATTAGACAATACTTTAATATTGTTTATGTCTGATAATGGTGCAAGTAACGAAGATTGCCAAAACTACTCCGAAGGGGAAAATGATAGACCTAATATGACCCGTGCGGGCGAAAAGATAGTTTATCCCCGAAAAAAAGAGGTGCTTCCCGGTGCCGAAACTTCTTATGCTTCCATTGGTGCCAAATGGGCAAATGTGGTGAATACACCTTTCCGTTTTTGGAAAGCTAAGAGTTACGAAGGTGGTATTTGTACCCCTATGATTGCATTTTGGACCAAAGGAATAAAAAAGAATGTAGGAGGTGTAACAACAGAAAAAGCGCATCTTATAGATATCATGGCAACCTGCTTAGAATTAGGAAAATCTACTTATCCTAAAAAATATAATGGCAATGATATTATTCCGTTAGAAGGCAAAAGCTTAGCTCCAATATTTACTTCGGGAAAAAGAAAAGGTCACGATTATCTCGGATTCGAGCATTTCAACGAAAAAGCTTTGATAGCCAATGATGGTTGGAAAATAGTTGCCCCAAATAACAATCGATGGGAATTGTATAATTTGAATGATGACCGAACTGAATTAAAAAATCAGGCAGCAACTTACCCCGAAAAGGTCAAAAAGCTAGTGCAGAAATACAACGAGTGGGCTAAAAGATGCCTGGTGATACCTGCTCCAAAGTAATTGAAGAATAACTAGGTCTGTAATTTTATTACGACTCATTCCGAAGTTAATGTCTATGTATTGGGTAAATAATACACAATATAATTATACCTATCCCGAAGATTAGGAGGAAATACATCTGACCTGTTATTTTTCTTTTTTCGGCTTTATTATAATCGTTAAGAGTCAGAAAATCCTTATACTTTCCAGAAACACTATAAACGGCAATTGTGGAAGAATAAGATATTTTCTCGGAGAATGTTAACGGATGATCTTTTAAAATAAGTTTGTGATATACCTCTTTATTAATGCCTAAGGTTATTGTGTCAAGTTTTTTTATTTCAGATAAAAAACCATTCTGTTCTATAATGGGAAATTTACTAAGTAATCAGTAAAAATTAATGCGATGTTTTGAGCCTATGCCGTTCAATACCTCCGCAATACGTTCTTTGAGATTTTGGAAGTTCATAAAAGCATCGAAAGGTAGCCATTGATATTTGATAAACCGCCAAAGTATTTC
>JAVBJR010000136.1:0-2666 GCA_031546965.1 Dysgonomonas sp. | reverse complement strand
GGACTCGCGGGACTCCTCCATGCTAAATTCGGCAAAAATCGAACGTTTTGCCTCCGATGACGTAATTTCAGCTTTCGCAAATCGCAAATCGCGCTGCGAATAAATTTCAGAAAAATTTTCTGACACCACCAACGAGTTTACTGATTCTGGTGATACTGTCCAGTTTCAGGTGATACTCTTACAGTTTCATTAGAGAATGCTGGCATCCTCAGAAAAGTATTATGCATCCTCACCCAGGACATTCTCCTTGGGCACTTCTAGAAGTGTCTGCTGACACAAAAATTTTCTCAGTGTGTTTGTAAGTTTGGTTAGACTTTTACATGTTCTTTTTGACTTTTTACCTGGTTATCATAGGGAACATTCCCAAATTACGTCATCACATTTAGGGGGTTCATTGAGTAATGACAACTGATGATGAAAGGGGGGGGTGGGGTGGGGGTGGATAAGCGATGACATCACTGGCATGCCTGAAAATACGGCGAGTGGGTAGATGAAGATGAAATAGAGGTATACACCACCACAGAGTCTATGGACTTTTCTTCAACAAAGGGGACCTTTCCGACAAAAGGAGCCAGAGAGGGGGACAGGGCTAAAACAATAGCTGAACAATGGCAATTAAAGGATTATAAGGTCCCTTTTGTGAAAGAAAAGTCCGCGGACTCAGCGGTCAGGGAATATATCAGTTGATGATTGCTTTAAAGGAGATCTAGCACGGTTTTGTAAGGTACCCTGTCTGGATAGGGGGACATCCAGTAAGGGAGTCTGCATAAACTACAATCAAACTTTGATGTCTTATAACTTTTGTTTACCAATTTCCACAGAGAATTTGCTGCAACACTTGATTTCTTAATAACATTTCTTCAGGTAGTTAAAGTTTCAGGGTTCCTTACAAAACCGTGCTAGATCTCTTTTAATAGCTCAATATTACAAATATATTTAAATTATGGCATTCTTATCTCTTCAAATATTTTGTGTCTGCCTGTGAAGAGTTCCATCCAGGTTTCCAGTGACAATATGAAGCAAGGGTTACCATCAGTAAATTATGAGGAGTGGCTGTCTCCAGTTTGGGAAGATGCATGAAGGAAGAATTAAAGTATCAATATTATTTCTTAAAGTTGAAAATAAAGCAGATTTATTTCAATCAATTTTGAGTCGAAGGTCCTGAGTACATTATTTGAAATTTCATATAAATTATGAGGGGGGTACTTGGAAGGTGACGGTAATGGCCTACAAGAGGGTGGGAGGGGGTACGGTGGAAAATGACACCTGATGATGAAAGGGGGAAGGGTGTCAAAATTTTTCAAAAATGCGATGACGTAATTTGGGAATGTTCCCATAGTAGTAATTATTTTTAGAAATTATGCTGTCAGTCCTCTGTAATCTTGTTACTAAATCGAATGATTGTAAGTGCTGGTCGTAGTTTGATAACTATATTCTTTATTTTCTTTGCTCATTGACGAAGACTTGTAGTCTCATCTATTTCCCTCCTGTAGTTTTCAGCCCTGATGATGACCGAGTGAATCGGTCGAAACATGTTGCATAATAAATATTGCCTATGTTTATTTTGTGAGAGTTGCATTACATCCTTTTATTATCATTGTA
This sequence comes from Dysgonomonas sp., assembly GCA_031546965.1. Classification (GTDB taxonomy): domain Bacteria; phylum Bacteroidota; class Bacteroidia; order Bacteroidales; family Dysgonomonadaceae; genus Dysgonomonas_A. The sequence continues at coordinate 1,064 of JAVBJR010000136.1, read as the reverse complement.
ACATAAATACATTTTGACTATATTGATATTATATGACACTCCATAAATGTATTGCTAATATATTAATTACACTGCATATATTACCAATATATTGGCAATATGTTTTAGGAATTCATCACACATATTACATTTCAAAATGTATGGCATTCAACCGAACTGCGGTAAATCTAATTTATGTTAATTCTTATTACCTACATATCATTTCATATTTTATGCCACTCAAATTTATACTAATTGCTCTTTCAGCTATACGAGTATAAATACATATTATAATACATACACGTAATTAATTGGTGATATATTCTGCTTAATAAAGTGTAAACCAATACACTAGTATTAAAAGCTACACGATTACATGTAGTATATAACACTGCAGAAAAACTCGAAATTCCTATATGTTTTTTGTTTAATTAAGTCTTTAGTAATAATGTCCGACTGATATTTGAGTGTATACGCCTTTTTTACATAAATGGTTAGCTATGCAACCCAATTTTATTATAATCGTGCATTCATACATGCATACTTAATCATTTACTGAAATTATAACCTTAGCACATGTACCTGGCTATACTTCACAAGTTTAATCCAATTGCCAACATTTCGGAAACAACTACACCCTATATTATATAAGGTGCATGTACCACCAACTATTTGCATAAATTTTGGATCCAAAATTTGCGTGCAGATATAGACATTGCAGCTAAAATATATAGGCAATGTATTACCCATATATAAATAAAATATAAATGGAATGCATTGAGGCCATGTGTATGAAACCTATCCGCCTTGTATGTATCATACATTAACCCCATATTGTGAATATATTTACATTAGTAATGCAATGCATGAAAAGTTCCAATCTCTGTATATTTCTAATATATGGTTTTTAGATTTTGAATAATGTATTTTAAATACAGCTGTATTACGTTAGTGTTTGTGATTACCTTGAATTTTGGACGCGGTACTATTATAATATGGGCTCAACATTTCATCAGAATTTTCGAAGTTTTCAACAACTTTCTTTAACAAATCGTGTATCCAGGCCCGTAGCCAGGGGGGGGGGG
>JAVBJR010000829.1:0-6708 GCA_031546965.1 Dysgonomonas sp. | reverse complement strand
TTTCAGCAAAGAACGAGGTCAGAAACTAGTTGATTTGTTAATCTTACCCAATGGTACCACGTCTCATGATACCTTTTCAAGAGTTTTTCAACTCATAGATAGTCATTCACTCCAAAGTTGTTTATCATCCCATGGTAAAGACATATTGGATACATTGGCAGAAAAACAAATAGCTATAGATGGAAAAAAGCTCAGAGGAGTTTCACCTACCACACGCGGAAACGACGGCTTATATATCCTCAATGCTTGGGTGAGTGAGAATGGGTTGTGTGTAGCACAAGAAAAGGTTTCAGATAAATCAAATGAAATAACAGCTATTCCTAAAATTCTGGATATGTTGGATTTGGAAGATGCAGTAGTGAGTATTGATGCCATTGGCTGTCAAGTGAAAATAGCCGAACAGATTGTAAACAAGAAAGGTCATTACCTATTATCGGTAAAAGGAAATCAGCAAGAACTCTTAGATGATATTGTATGTTCATTCAAAGTTCACTCCGGTCATTTTTGCAATGAACAGTGGCAATACGACCACGGTCGATTTGAATCTCGTCTTTGCAGTATTTTACCGGCAAGAGAGTATCTTTTAAATGAAAACATGGATCTTTGGGCGAATATCTCCACATTGATAAAAATAGATTCAACTAGAGAAATCAAAGGAGTAGTCTCCAAAGAGACACGTTATTATATCAGTGATGAGCCAATATCTAATGCCTCGTATTTTAATAGGTTGGCTAGAGGGCATTGGGCTATAGAAAACAACTTGCATTGGCATTTGGATGTTACTCTAAGGGAGGATGCTTGCAGAGCTAGAACCGGAAATTCCCCACTGAATCTCTCGACAATAAGAAAATTTTCGCTACAAATACTCTCGCAACAAAAAGATATAAACAGTTTGAAAAAAAGACAATTTAAGGCTGCTTTAAATAATCAATACCTAAAACAACTGCTCAAAGTTTGATGCGTTTGCCCTAGAAAGGGATTGATTATTCGTATTATTATGAAGAAAATGAGTAATATATGGTGATAATCTTACCTATTATAATCATTCCATTTACAGCATGTTTGTACAGACAATTCAGAATCATTTCCTAAACTCAAATATATAAAGAATCAAAAAATAGATACAATTGTATAACTCATATCTACCATTATAGCTATATTTGTAGTGCAAATTGTTATATATATTTTATCCCACAGACTATGAATACTTTGGAAAAAATGACAGCTGAAAAGCTGCTGAGAATTAAGGCTATAAAACTTCAACCATCAAATCCTTTTACTTGGGCATCAGGATGGAAGTCTCCCATATATTGCGATAACAGAAAACTTTTCTCTTATCCTGCCATTCGCAATTTTGTGAAGATTGAGCTTAGCCGCTTAGCGATGGAACTGTACCCCGATGCCGATGCTGTAGCAGGTGTGGCAACAGGCGCTATTACACCCGGAGCGTTGGTAGCCGATGCTTTAGGATTGCCTTTTGTATATGTGCGCGCTACTCCAAAAGATCACGGGCTGGAAAACCTTATCGAAGGGGAACTTAAGCCCAACAGTAAAGTATTGGTAATAGAAGACTTAATCTCAACCGGAGGAAGCAGCCTTAAAGCCGTAGAAGCCATCAGAAGAGACGGATCGGAAGTAATCGGAATGATTGCCATATTTAATTACGGTTTGCCCATTTCTAAAGAAAATTTCACTAAAGCAGGTGTAGAACTTACAACTCTTACCAATTACGATGCCGTATTGACCGAAGCCTTAAGAAGCGAATATATTGATGAGTCGGAGCTTGATACACTTCAAGAATGGAAAAAAGACCCCGCTAATTGGAAATAAGGGAGTCCCTCCTGACCTCCCCAAAGGAGAGGAACTAAATACTCCCCTTCTTTGGAAGGGTTGGGAGAGGTGAGAAGTATAGCATTAAATATTACACAATACTTAATACCATAAACAATGGCAGAATATATCAGCGATATAAAAACAATACCTTATTCGGATCAAGATATTTTTTCGGTTTTATCAGACCTTAGGAAATTAGATTTGGTTAAAGATAAAATCCCTCAAGATAAGATCAAAGACTTTTCGTACGATCAGGATTCTTGTACTCTTACAGTAGATCCAATCGGAAAAGTAAGATTTGTAATTGTAGAACGTGAACCTAACTCTACCATTAAATTCGAAGGTGAGCAACTGCCTTTTAAAGTAACCCTTTGGATTCAACTGAAACAAGTTACCGAGCAGGAAACTAAAATGAAACTGACGGTAAAAGCCGACATAAATGCTTTTTTGAAACCGATGGTATCGAAACCTCTCCAAAATGGATTGGATAAAATGGCAGAAACATTGGCTACAATACCTTATGGCGACTTAGCCGATAATAAACCCCTACTTTAAGGCAAGCTAACGAATGAAACTTTGGCAGAAAAATACACTGGTTAATAAAGATATAGAAGAATACACGGTTGGCAAAGATCGAGAAATGGATCTATATCTAGCCAAGCACGATGTAATGGGGTCGATGGCTCATATTACTATGCTCGAATCAATAGGACTACTCGAAAAAGAAGAGTTACCTATTCTTCTCAAAGAACTCAAATCGATATATAAAACAATAGAAGAAGGACATTTTACAATAGAAAATGATGTAGAAGACGTTCATTCTCAAATAGAACTGATGCTTACCCGTAAATTGGGTGATATCGGTAAGAAAATTCACAGTGGTCGATCGAGAAACGATCAAGTATTGGTCGATCTAAAACTTTTCACTAGAGAACAAATCAAAACTCTGGTAGAATCGGTATCAAATCTGATTGATATACTTTTACAACAGAGCGAGAAATATAAAAACGTTCTTATACCCGGCTATACTCACTTGCAAATAGCAATGCCATCGTCTTTCGGATTGTGGTTTGGTGCATATGCCGAAAGCCTTGTTGACGACTTGCAATTGCTACTGGCAGCATTTAAGATATGTAACCGCAATCCTTTAGGCTCTGCTGCCGGATACGGTTCGTCATTCCCTTTAAATCGTCAGTTAACGACAGATTTATTGGGATTCGATTCGATGAATTACAATGTCGTTTATGCACAGATGGGACGGGGTAAAATGGAACGCACCGTAGGCTTTGCCATTGCCGGCATAGCTGCCACACTATCTAAATTGTCGTTTGACGCCTGTATGTATAACAGCCAAAATTTTGGCTTTATAAAATTACCTGACGAATATACTACCGGGTCGAGCATTATGCCTCACAAAAAGAATCCCGATGTATTTGAACTGTCACGTGCCAAATGCAATAAACTTCAAGCATTGCCCACCGAAATAACTTTGATAACCAATAATTTGCCATCAGGTTACTTTAGGGATATGCAGCTAATTAAAGAAATTTTTCTACCTTCTTTTGACGACTTGAACAATTGTATATCTATGATTGGTCGTATGATTGGTCAAATAAAAGTTAACGAAGAAGTTATCAAAGACGATAAATATACCTATATATTTAGTGTAGAAGAAGTAAACCGTTTGGTGTTGGAAGGAATGCCATTTAGAGATGCTTACAAAAAAGTAGGCTTGGATATCGAGAATGGCAAATTTTCACACGACCGACAAGTAAATCATACCCACGAAGGCAGTATAGGTAATCTTTGCAATGAACAAATAGAATTACTAAAACAAAATATAGTAGACCAGTTTGATTTTGCAGCAATTGAAGCTGCAGAATCAAAATTACTAAATTCAGCAAATTGAATTGTAGGGGCAGGGCTCTGCCCTGCCCGCATTAATATAAGGGCGGAGTAGACCCCTACCCCTACAAAAAAGATGATAGATATTTAACGGTACTTAAAACTAAATAATGGAGGATACTGAAATAATTTTAGTTCGCATATCGGGACAAGACCGTCCGGGTGTGACTACTGCTTTAACAGCAATACTAGGACAACATAATGCAACTATTCTCGATATCGGACAGGCAAACATACATCATTCGCTATCATTAGCTATTATGTTTGAATCGCAAACCGAAAAATCGGGATACATCCTAAAAGATCTGCTATTTAAAGCAGACGAGTTGGGCGTTAATGTCAGATTCTCGCATCTAAACAAAGAAGCTTACTCTACTTGGGTAAATCTGCAAGGAAAAAATCGTTATACGGTTACTATCTTAGGACGTGAATTGAATGCAACTCACATATCTATTGTAACACAAGTATTGCTGGATAATAAACTGAATATCGAAAAAATCACACGACTTACCTCTCGCATCCCGCTCAATAAAAAGGATAGAATAGGGCGTTCTTGTATCGAACTGTCTGTACGTGGAACTATTGAACAGTTTAAAGAGCTTCAAAAGACATTCCTTAGTCTTTCGACTAAATATGAGATAGACATTGCTTTCCAAGAAGAAAGCATGTATCGCCGCATGCGTCGTTTGATCTGTTTCGATATGGATTCTACCCTTATTCAAACCGAAGTGATAGACGAACTTGCCGATCGCGCCGGAGTAGGCGAAGAAGTGAGAGCTATTACCGAAGCCGCCATGAGGGGCGAAATAGACTTTTCCGAAAGTTTCAAAAAGAGAATCAGTTTACTAAAAGGGTTAGACGAATCGGTGATGAAAGAAATTGCCGAAAACCTGCCTATTACAGAAGGAATGACCCGATTGGTTCGTATCTTGAAAAAGAGCGGATATAAAATAGCCATTCTTTCGGGAGGATTCACCTATTTCGGTAATTACCTCAAAGAAAAATACGGATTTGACTATGTATATGCCAACGAACTCGAAATTGAAGACGGTAAACTTACCGGAAATCATATAGGAGACATTGTAGACGGCAAACGCAAAGCCGAATTGCTACGTTTGATTGCTCAGGTCGAAAAAGTAGATCTTAAACAAACCGTAGCCGTAGGCGATGGAGCCAATGATTTACAAATGCTCGCCACTGCCGGATTAGGTATTGCTTTTCATGCTAAACCAAAGGTAAAAGAGAATGCACAACAATCGCTTTCGACTGTAGGGCTCGACGGGATATTATACTTCTTAGGTTACAGAGATTCTATGCTCGAAGGGGATTATTGAAGGTCTCAGACCTTTTTGTTACTCCTTTTACCAATAAATAAAAAGGTTCTGATTTTTCAATCAGAACCTTCTCACATTATTAAGAATCAACTTCATCACGAAGTCTAGTATTTACATTTTATCCACATTTAGACGCACCACAGTTACTGCATTTCAAGCAACCTTCTTGATACACAAGAGTTTCTTGATCACAAACGGGACATCTCTGACCCTTTAATTCAGCTCCGTTAGGCAGGTACTTTTTCAATGCACGTTCAACCCCGTTTTTCCAGGTATTGATAGTTTCGCTATCCAACTCTAAACCTTGTACCAATTTGATTACCTGATCGATAGGCATACCATAACGCAACACTCCGGAGATTAGTTTTGCATAGTTCCAAAACTCCGGATTAAACTTACCGTTCAAGCCTTCAATGGTAGTTTTATAACCTCTCTTGTTTTTGAATTGGAAGTCGTATCTACGCTCTCCGTCTTCGTCTAGACTTTTGATGATTGCACCTTTACTCACTTGCTTAGGTAACATGATACCCTCCTCATCATCATTAAGACCGGTAAAAATTTCGTAAGGACGGTTATCTAATAAACCGATAAAAGCAATCCATTTTTCTTTATTATTTTGGAATCGGATTACATCAGCCTCTAATTCTTTGGGACGAGAAGTTACCAAGATCGGACGTTCGTAACAATCATCGTCTTTTGTTTTCTTATCATCGGCAGACAGTAAAACTCCGGCACGTGACCCATCTCTATAAACAGTACAACCTTTACACCCGCTTTTCCAGGCTTCAACATACAATTTGTTAACCAAATCTTCCGAGGCGTCGGCAGGTAAATTTATAGTTACACTGATTGAGTGATCTACCCATTTTTGGATACGTCCTTGCATTTTCACCTTTTGTAACCAGTCTACATCATTCGATGTTGCTTTATAATAAGGCGATTGAGCTACCAAGTGGTCTATTTCTTCTGATGTATATTTTTTAATAACCGAATGCCCCTTAGCTTCCATCCACGTTACAAATTTGTGATGGAAAACAATATACTCTTCCCACGAATCGCCATTCTCATCTATGAAATCTACTTTTACCTGAACATCATTCGGATTTACTTTGCGACGACGTTTGTAAACAGGCATAAAGACTGGCTCGATACCCGACGACGACTGTGTCATCAAACTAGTTGTTCCGGTAGGAGCTACCGTAAGACAAGCGATATTACGGCGACCATATTTTTTCATTCTTGCATAAAGTGTGGGATCTTCGGCACACAATCTGTTGATGAATGGATTATTTTTTTCTCTTTCGATATCAAATATTTCAAAAGCCCCACGTTCTTTTGCTAAATCAACCGAAGCATGGTAGGCTGCAATAGCCAAAGTACGATGCACTTCTTCCGCTAACGTTGTTGCATCCTCTGTTCCGTAGCGAAGATTCATGGCTGCAATCATATCACCTTCGGCAGTTATACCCACTCCGGTTCTGCGTCCTTGTAATGTTTTTGTACGTATTTTCTCCCATAAGTGTCTTTCGACTTGCTTAACTTCTTCAAATTCGGGATCTTCGTTTATTTTCAGAAGAATATTATTGATTTTCTCAGTTTCAAGGTCAATAATATCATCCATAATACGTTGAGCCAA
>JAVBJR010000473.1:0-2792 GCA_031546965.1 Dysgonomonas sp. | reverse complement strand
GGTATCGCAGAACTACAATGTGCGCCTCCCCCAACTTGCGATGAATGTTTATAAGTACTGGCCAGGAGCCTCTAACAGCCTCATTCAATACGCAGAGGAAGGTGCATTTAATTTTAAAAAGAATGTTGGCATTGAACTCAGCCTTACTACACTTAAGTTCAGGTGAGTTACTGAATTAGTTAGCTCTGACTTGTATTTCAATGCATGCAACACTGATAACAATGGTTTTAAATTGTAATGCATTAGAACAAGCTGCTCTGCCTGGGTTCCTCCTTCTGCCTCACCTAATACCTCTTTGTGGACGCACAGAGGTTGCTAGTACAGTAGATGAAGAAGAGCAGGACTTGGATGTGAGAAAATCTGGTCGAAAGAGAAAACCCACCGAAAAAGTAGCTGCACTTGCTGCCAAGCGAATCAAGTCCAGAAAATCAACAACTGCTGACACATCACGTTCATTAATTCTCATAAAACCGGTAAATACTTATTATTTGTTCATGCATAAATTAAAACATTACGCTTTTATCAACAGAAAACCATATACTTGTAACTTAGAATGACAATATTTTGTATTAGGTAGCAAGTAACTAAATGAAAACTAAAATATGTGATGTGAGGCACGTCAATGTGTTTCTCATTAAGAATCAACATTTAGCATGCCCCATTTAGTTTTTTCAGGGTAAAACCCTGAAAAAACAAAGCCACGCCCAATACAACACGCCCCTTTCCTATACCATAGCATTGCGTTTCCGCTGTGACTTCCGCTTCATGCCCCTCCTTTTAAATCCCATTGGCCAAAACCAGTTCAAACGCACCAATACCGCTCACACCTCAGCGTTGGTAAACCCACAACATCACGTCACACGCCATCCTCCAATCACATACGCCTTCGTCTGTTCTACATGCCGGCCTCCGACACAAATCAACATGGCGGATCCTTCAACTATTGTGATCAACCAACTCCTGTTTAATTAATTTAATAGTTATTTTATTATTAATATTACTTCTTCTAATTACCAACATGACCAAGCTTGCGCCTCCGAACCGACGGAACATCCGCGTCATGGCATTTCGATAAGTGGGTGAGTTTATAAGTGGTTTGCTGTAATTAGAATCGTAATTAACGCGGTTTGGATTAGTTACTTAAAGTGGTCTGCGAAACAAACGCAAAATGAAGACCAGATTCATCACAATCCACATTGTTTTTATTGCAAATGCAGTTGTGAATATTTAAAACCGGCAGATGGCTGCGATAGACGATCGAGTTTCGATTAGATTCGTTTCGAATTCCGCATGTACCATTATTGCATGAATGTGTTTTTGACGCAAGACATTGCTTACCAGCACAGTACCAATATTGCTCACGAGCTGCTGTGGCGCAATTAGCCTACAATAAATGAATTTAACAGCCGTTTTTAGTGGTTGCAGCACCTTTGATATAACATAATAATAAAAATCAAACATTTCAAATACTTTACAATGCAAATCAATTGATCTACAATACTTTAAATTAACAATCAATTGAACAAAATAATTTAAATTAACACTCAATTGATATAAAATAATGTAAATTACAAATGAATTGAACTAAAATATTTGTAAATTTACATTCATTGTCTAAAAAATAATTTACATTAAATTGCTTTAAGTAATTTAAATCCATTACTTTAAATTACTTTAGCACATAATTGTTTATAATATAAATGACTTTTCAATAATTTAATTGTAAATTATTTCATATGAATGGAATTTAATTTTCAGTTATTTTAGATCAATTGATGCTTAATATGGTGCATTGTACCTAGACAGATTTAGCTTAGTCCGATATCCCCTTTTCCAAGTAATCTCAAAAGGACAGTGGACATTTACCTTACATTTCGGAGTAAAGAAAATTTTTGAAAGTTGGTGTACTAAAATTACTTCTTTACAAAGAATATTTTGTTATAAAGAATTTGTTATATGGTACCAATTTAACATGGTGGCCAACCAAATTCTTAGGAAAATTCGTTACAGTGACGTTTTCTGTAACAGGAGGTTCGTTAAAAGGAGGTTTGACTAGTTCATTTTAAGGAATTTGTAAACTCATTTATTTCACAAATTCATTTCAACATCGATTTATTTTAGATAAACGAATTTGTAAATGCATTTCAGATAAATTGATTTTTAAATTCATTTATTTTCCATAACTTGATTTCTAAATTCCCTTATTTTGCATACATTGATTTTGATATATTTTTAAGATCAAAGGTGCTTCAATCCCTACAAAGCTGTTAGTCTAAAAAAACAAATGAATTTGTAACGCAAAACAAAACACATATTAAACAAACATTTTAAATAATTTAACATGCAAATCAATTGATCTAAAATAACTGAAATTACAAATCAATTTATATACAATAATTTAAATCAATAAATATAAATTCATTTCACATAACATAATTTACATTTTTTGCTTAGAAACAATTTAAATCCATGACTTTTACAAATTTTAATTGAAATTATTTCATATTAATTGAATTCCATTTTCAATTATTTGAGATAAATTCATGTTTAATACAGTTTATTTTACATATCTTCATTTCTAATTTACATTATTTCCGATAAAAAATTAATTTTTGATTCAGTTCATTTTAAGCAACTGTTAAATTCAAATATTTAAAGGTGAACTGACAGGGTTTTGTAACACCCCATGATATTCTGATTGTAGAAAGAATGATTAAAATCACAACTATGAGTTCATTTCTTTTCTTTTTTAAAAAATTATTGAAAGTGTTTTAACAGATCTAAGTTTATGT
>JAVBJR010000738.1:0-5133 GCA_031546965.1 Dysgonomonas sp. | reverse complement strand
ACCTTGTTACTTATCAATAAAGATTCAGTGGAGTCGTTTTTCAGTAAGAGACAATTTAGTAAATTTAATGATGGTAAGACAACAATAGTCGGTAATCGGGGCAATAATAACATTTATAATTTTGGAAATATCTCTCCCCTTATAAATGCCTATAAAAATATGAACCTGGCTGTAGATCCTGTATTTGTAGTGATACCCATTCAGGCTGTATATACGCCGGATCCAAATACCGGAGCAAACATTCCGACAGCTGTATATAACTACCTGCAACCTGCAACAAGTATCATCCGGAATGATCCGAAAAACATGCGATTAGAGCTTGTATACAGTAAGTTTTAAGATACAATTATCAAAACAGTTTTGTACAAACTACTGTTAATAAAAAAATAGAAAAACGGCAAAGGAACCATCCTTTGTCGTTTTTTTATTTTGTTATGTTGATCATGTAGCCCATTGGCTGTTAATATAGACTAATGAAGTACGATTTTTATTGGGTTCTTTAAATTTGATATTATCTTTGTTCTGAAGAATAATACTATATTCTCTAAATACGCATGCTCGATACGATACTGAAAGGAATATTAATAGGATTGTTAGTCTCTGCGCCTATGGGTCCCATAGGGGTCTTGTGCATACAACGAACCCTCAACGAGGGCAGACTACACGGATTTATATCGGGCTTAGGAGCTACTCTATCCGATATTCTGTATGCAATTATAGCGGGGTTGGGTCTTAGCTTTGTAATGGATTTTGTGGAAGAAAATCACTATCCGTTACAAATAGCCGGCAGCGTACTACTTCTTATTGCCGGTTATTACGTATACCGGTCTAATCCAGCAAAAAAACTATTCAGGCAAGACGAGAAAAAATCTCCTTATTGGAAAAACCTTGTATCCTCTTTCTTTATAAATCTCACCAATATTGGCATCTTGTTTTTCTTTATTGCCATGTTTGCACGTTTCAACTTTATAGATGCCGACAATACCTCTAAAAACATTGTAGGCATACTTTCTATTGGCTTAGGTACAGTTATTTGGTGGCTTCTTATTTCTACAGTTGTAGATAAAGTACGCTCTAAATTTAACCCTAGAGGCTTAAAAATATTCAATAATATATTAGGCATCATTTTAGCGTCAATAGGTGTTGTAGGCTTAGTAACCGCTGCTTATGCCTTGTTCGAAAGGATATAATACAAAATATACATACGTAAAGAAGTATTTATTAAGCTTCGACTAAATACCAAAAATTACAAGACATTCCCTTACCTTTGCGACATGAATACTGAAAATAAAGTGACAACTATATTGTCGAATCTAGGCATAAAAACCCTCAACGAGATGCAGATAGCAGCTAAGGCGGCTATTTTGAGTTCGAGTAGTAATACAATACTACTGTCGCCCACCGGATCGGGCAAGACTGTGGCTTTCCTGCTGCCTGTTCTCCAATTGCTCAAAGAGGATATAAAAACGGTACAAGCATTAATAATTGTTCCCTCGCGTGAATTGGCTATCCAAATAGAGCAGGTTTGGAAAAAAATGGCTACAGGCTTCAAAACAAATGTATGTTATGGCGGGCACGCCATAGAAACCGAATTGAAGAACTTAAGTAACCCTCCGGCTTTATTGATAGGTACTCCGGGCAGGCTCAAAGATCACCTAGAGAGACAATCTTTTGCAACTGACACCATTTGCACACTTGTGCTGGATGAATTTGACAAATCTCTTCAAATGGGTTTTCAAGACGAGATGAGCTATATTATCAGTCAGTTGCCTAGCCTAGAGAAAAGGATCTTAACATCGGCTACCTCAGATGTAGAGATTCCCGAATTTACGCAAGTAATCAAACCTAAAATATTAGACTTCACGAAGGAAGAGTCTGTCGACGGCTTATCGCTGCGATTTGTTATTTCGCCCGAAAAAGACAAAATAGAAACCTTATTCCAATTGATTTGCGCATTCAAGTCGGAGTCGGCTCTTATCTTCTGTAATCATCGGGAGGTAGCAGAACGTATCAGCGATATGCTTACTGCCAAAGGCATACAAACCGGTTATTATCATGGAGGAATGGATCAAGACGATCGCGAACGGATACTTATTCAATTTCGCAATTACAGTTTGCGTTATTTGGTGACTACTGATTTGGCTGCCAGAGGATTGGATATCCCCGAGATGAAACATGTAGTTCACTATCATCTTCCGGCTAAAGAAACCGAATTTATGCACCGTAACGGTCGCACAGCTCGCATGCACGCCCATGGTACAGCATATATTCTGTTACATAAAGACGAGAAGACCCCCGATTATGTACCTACGCATATCAAGGTATTCACCGTGCAGGCAGGAAACCCCTTACCCGAACGTCCCGAATTTCAGACCATTTATGTGAGTGGCGGTAAGAAAAACAAACTCAACAAGAGTGATATTGTAGGCTTCTTTTTACAAAAAGGTAAGCTGGATAAAGCCGATTTAGGCTTAATAGAAGTAAAAGATTTTATTTCGTTTGTTGCAGTGCGTTCAGCTAAAACAAAAGAGCTTTTGGTCGCTATCAGAGATGAAAAAATGAAAGGCAAAAAGTATAAGATAGAAGTTGCCCACAGTGTAATCAAGAAAGAAGAATAAAAAAGAAGAAGACAATGAAAAAGCCATTTATTTATTATATGCTCGCTTTAGGAGCAGTATTTACCTCGTGCGATTCCAAAAAAGCAGCGCAAAGCACAACAGAGGCAGAAAATACAAATCAGTCAGAAAGCGTTGTGAACGATAGTACAAAACTGTTTATTGATGCTTCAAAAGTCGATTCGATGGTTATAATTTGGGATAATGATTTAAAAAGCGTCATCGAAAAAGCCGATTTTGCAGTATTGGCTGACGCTGTTTCTACAGCCGTATACGATACCCGTTTAAACAGTGGCGATATGATGATAAAGATGCAAACTCCCGATTATACTGTTATCATCTATAACACAGGTAAATCGAGTGATGAGAGCGATTGGCTAATGGTTTGGGCAGAAAATGGAAGGATCAAGTTTAAGAATAAATGGTTCAATCTGCCGGCTGATAAAAATCTTTCAGCTGATAAAAACCATATCGTACGCAAATTACTCGATAATTACAAAGAAAATTCGAATTAAAAAAATTTCGAATTTATATTGTTTCTATTACCTTTGCCCGAACTAAAAAATAAATATGATTATGAAAGAATTATTAAGCAACCTAAACGCACTAATCACAGAATTTACTAAAGACGCTGCTCAACAAGGTGAAAACGGAAACAAAGCTGCCGGAACTCGTGCTAGAAAAGCTTCTTTAGCTATTGAGAAATCTCTAAAAGAATTTCGTAAAATCTCTATCGAAGAGTCTAAGAAATAACAAAGAGAACAAAAGAGATGCCCAAAAGCATCTCTTTTGTTATTTAGAATAATCTCTCATCCCGAAGTGGGTTGACACATACTAATCAAATACAAGACATAAAGCATTGTTATTTAAGTATAAAATACTAAAAGCTTACCGACCGTCAATTCTTCCAACGCAAGATTGATTCTTGCCGCCATCGTTAAAAAAGTAAAACGAAGAATCGCACTTTAGTTTGTATCTACTCTTTTTTTGCTACTTTCGCACTGTCATTATATATTAAAGTCTATAAGTTTCACAAGCCTATTAACTTGTAGATCTATTAACTTGTCAACTATTGTAAAAAAATTATGAGCGAAAATAAAAATAGCATGGTATCTACTGCCATGAACTATGCACTCCCATTGGGATTATTTTGGATATTCAAGTATTTGTTTGTCATAGGAGGTGAATATGCCGAAGTGAGCAAATATATAAATAGTATCTTAGGAATAGGTACACCCCTGATTACCTATGTATTAATTTGCAGATACCGTGACAAAAACCTCAACGGTATTATTTCCTATGGCGAAGGTATTTTGTTTATACTCCTATTGTATGCGTTTGCATCGTGCATCGAAGCCGTCATTACCAGCCTTCACCTGTTGGTTATCAACCCGGGGTTAGTAACCCAAATGAATGAGGAGATATATGGTATAATGAGCAAAATGCACCTGCCGGCTATCTATATGAGTCAATTAGATACAATACTCACATATGGAGGACTTTACTATATAATTTCTTTTATTATCCAGAATATGATAGTAGGATTGTTTTTGGCTTTGGTACTCGGATATTTTGTATCCCGTCAGAAAAACAACCCCAATAAAAATATATAATCTATGGACTTATCGATTGTTATTCCCTTATATAACGAAGACGAATCGTTGCCCGAACTATTCAGTTGGATAGAACGGGTAATGCAAGAACGAAACTTTTCGTACGAAGTTATATTTGTGGATGACGGAAGTACCGACACATCTTGGCAAGTGATTACCCGGTTAAGAGAAAAATCGGCTCATGTAAAAGGCATCAAATTTCGCCGCAATTACGGAAAATCGCCCGCCCTGCATTGTGCCTTCGAAATTGCTCAAGGAGATGTTGTCATTACAATGGATGCCGACTTACAGGACAGCCCCGATGAGATACCTGCACTATACGATATGATCGTCAACGAAAAATACGATCTAGTATCGGGCTGGAAGAAAAAGAGATACGATCCCATAACCAAAACCCTACCTACCAAGCTGTTCAATGCAACAGCCCGCAAAGTATCGGGGATTAAGCTAAACGACTTCAACTGTGGCTTGAAGGCATACAAGAAGGAGGTTGTAAAAAATATAGAAGTATATAACGACATGCACCGCTATATACCCTACCTTGCCAAAATTGCCGGATTTAGCCGCATAGGCGAAAAAGAAGTACAACACCAATCACGTAAATATGGCAGCAGTAAATTTGGTATAAATCGTTTCTTTAACGGCTATCTCGATTTACTAACCTTATGGTTTTTGTCTAAATTTGGACGTAAACCGATGCACATCTTTGGTCTATTGGGTAGCTTTATGTTTTTCATTGGACTCATTGCCAGTATTTTGATAGGAGCGTCCAAAATGTATGCCATGACACATGGTCATCCCTATTCTCTAGTAACAGATTCTCCATATTTTTACATATCGCTCACCACCATGATATTGGGTACCCAGCTATTTTTAGCCGGATTTATAGGTGAACTTATTTCCCG
>JAVBJR010000163.1:0-3034 GCA_031546965.1 Dysgonomonas sp. | reverse complement strand
CCGCAATTGTACATTAAAGAATGCATTTTTTGTAAAAGCTGTCAATTAGCAAGAAATGAATCAGAAGTAAATTTCGTTTTATACCCAATGTAGTGCCCTAAATTTTGTCATAATATATTATGATAGCTATAGCTATCATTTTTAAAATAAGTCGCTATTAAAAGGTTTCACTATACCATATATGCTGCAAAATATATTCCCATGTATACATTGATTTCCATATGGAAATCAAAGTTTTACGGAACGTTAAAATACAATATAATAATATATAAAACCAATTTATCCACTCTTGATAAAACTAAATATATAAATTGCAAGGTTACAGTGAAATTCGATCAATAATTATTATACAGTATACTTACTCCCTCGGCAAATAGGCGACTACTTCAGGTAAAGCTGACAGCAGTATTATCAAGTTGGCATTTAAAACCCAAAGAACAATAAACACGTAAAGAATTATATTTTGTAGGGTTATCAGTGTTCTGATGTATTGGCAGTCATGGTTACCACCTTGGTTCCTCATTATCTTATTTGGAATTTGTTCTTCCTCAGCAAAATAGGCAGGGCAACCAATACATTGTTTTAATTTGTAGCAAAATACACAAATGCACGTTTTGATTAAAACCGAATTCCGAATTTTCTACATTATTAAAAATCTGTGCACCACAAAGGTCATTGACCACACGGTCACTCATTCCATTACTCGCTAATCAATCCAACCAATATTTAAAACTACACCAACGATAATATAGAAAATATTTTTTAATGTTATAGCTAGCATATAACGAAAACGTTGTTACATAAATTTCCAACTTCCGTATTATATGTATTCTAGGGGGGAATAAAAACGTAAATGTTACTAGCATAAAGATTTTTCATATTTCCACAATTAAATTAAATTTCACACGAATCCCTTAAATATTATTTTATAATCCTAATATATAAATAAATATACACTTACCGATAGGAAACATTTGGCCACCTTGGCTTCTTCACGTATCACATTGACATGCATTGATGTGATCACTATTAGTAAACAAACCATTCTATTTTAGAAATTAAGCATTTGAAATTATATAGTACTAAAATTGCAAGGATAAAAGAGTCTTCGTCTTCTGGGCTATACAGAAGAGCATGGGAAAAATTGCAGAAAATTCCAAAATTAATAAAATAAAGAGAATTCGTAAAATATACGATCGTGTTTCCACTGCTGGTAGGGGTATCTCATTATAATCAAGGGTTATTGGGCGGATTGGAATGCCGTGATCAAATGTAACGGGCGTTATATCCATTGGATATTGGTGGCAGTGGCCCATGTGGTGTCAAAGGCTCCCTGCTGAGCAACGGTCACTTTCTCAGCTTTTCTAAATGCTGGTTTGTTTATTACCTCGAGATCTTCTCGAACCTTCCAGGTCCTTTAGAGCAATGAGCTGTACTACAGGAGTGGCAGCTCCAGCTTTGGAATCTGTTTTCGGCTGACCCCTGTGAATTCATGAATTCCGGAATGGATTGTATAGGCCACTCAAGCTTAATCCGCAGCAAAATGGCGGACAGAACGCGGCTAGAACCCATGCTAAAATAATAGAACAATAACATTGCCTGGAACACGTTCCAGGCAACACGTTCCACTCCTGAACCGAAGGTTCTTATAGCTCATTGTTTAGAGGGTGCCACATCATAGTTTAAAAAATTTTTAGTTCCGACTATGCACAATTTCAAATGTTTATAGCCCATAATTTCGACCTGGATTTATTTCAAATATGCATAGATTCGAAAGGGCATAGTTTTGAGTGAGCATTGTTACGACAGTGCAATTAAGCACAGCTTCGAGCGAGCATAATTTCGACATGGATTTATTTCGACCATAGTTTCGAAAGGGCATAGTTTCGAAACTTATTTGCTTCGAAAAGCAGTTGTTTCGACCAACAATTATTTCGACCAGTCGCTATTTCGACATTTCACAATTTCGAATAATCTATATTTAAATAACTATGGCAAATCACTGTGAGTTGATTTTGAACCAATGTTTCTGCTTACACCAACCTTAGATCAACCGCATATGTTGCCTGCCCATGTTTGAAAATCCATATAAAATACAACTGAAAAAGAACTGCGTGTAATTCAAGCCCAAGATCATTACGGAATTCAAATTCAAAGGTTATTAAAAAAATTGCAAATTTTGGGAAATTTCCAAAATGTTAATAATTACCCGAGAGAGGGAGAGAGGAGAACCCGAGAGAGGGAGAGAGGAAAACCCAACAGAGCGAGATAAGAGAAAACAGCAGTGAGAGCAGAGAACCCGAGAGAGGGAGAGAGGAGAACCCAACACAGAGATAAGAGAACCCGAGAGAGGAGAACCCAAAAGACAGAGATAAGAGAACCCGACAGTGAGAGATAAGAGAACCCGAGAGAGGAGAATCCAACACAGATATAAGAGAAAACGACAGTGAGAGCAGAGAACCCGAGAGGGAGAGAGAAGAGAACCCGAGAGAGGGAGAGAGGAGAACCCGAGAGAGGGAGAGAGGAGAACCCGAGAGAGGTAGAGAGAATAGAACCCGAGAGAGTTAAAGAGAAAAGAACCCGAGAGAGGGAGAGTGGAGAACCCAACAGAGAGAGATAAGAGAACCCGAGAGAGGGAGAGAGGAGAATCCAACAGAGAGATATAAGAGAAACCGGCAGCAAGAGCAGAGAACCCGAGAGAGGAAGGAAGAACCCGAGAGAGGAAGAGAGAACCCGAGAGAGGGAGAGAGGAGAACACAACAGAGCGATAAGAGAACCCAACAGTGAGAGATAAGAGAACCCAAGATAGGGAGAGAAGACAATCCAAGAGAGGGAGATAACAGAACCCGACAGTCAGAGCAGAGAACCCGAGAGAGGGAGAGAGAACACGAGAGAGGGAGAGAGGAGAACACAACAGAGAGATAAGAGAACCTGACAGTGAGAGCAGAGAACCCGAGAGAGGGAGAGAGGAGAACACAACAGAAAGAGATAAGAGAACCCGAGAGAGGGAGATAAGAGAACCCAACAGTGAGAG
>JAVBJR010000727.1:0-3315 GCA_031546965.1 Dysgonomonas sp. | reverse complement strand
ATAACTACTGTGTTCAATACTGCAGTACATGACAGTGCCATAAATGAAAGTTCAGTTCACTGGAACTGTAGTTCTCGAAACTGCAGTTTTGTGCAATTTCATGGGGGTTTTGAAAAACGTCAGTTTTTTAACAAAAAAACTGCAGTATATTTTTGTAAGGTGTAGCAAGACAAAGGGTAGCGTGGGTGATGTACCGAGTCAATAAACGCCAAAAATCCTCAACTTCACAGTATGATTTGTTGATTTCTGATCATCTGAGGAAACTCAGATGCCCGAAGCGCAAGCCTCGCATATAAACTGATAGTAACCATCCACGGTTGGAAAAAATTACGTCATCAGTAACTTCGGTGTTCTCTACTTTTGCATCATGGTTTGAGGGCGAGGTAGTCATGCCTGTTACTGTTATAGAAGGGAGGAACTCATAAAGGATGGGAAACTGCCATATGAAATTATTACTTTGTTCAAATGAAACGTAGAAACATTTTTTATTTAGAGGAATTGTCCTTGTTACTAGCAGAACAATAGATTATGGCAAAACCAATTATTTATACACAGGAGGTTATCATATACAGGGAGTATCAGAATATAACCAACAAACTGTTCAGGCATACACAGTCAGTACAAACATTATCAGTGCAATGTATTCCAATTAATGCAATAAATATTCCTGTACAGATGCAGCATGGGCAGACTGCACATTATTGATTTGCTAAGTAGCCAGAAATGTAATCAATAATGTACGGGGCTCATTTCAAAAGTAAGGGCCGATTGAGTAGAAATTTAAAACCAGTTAAGGGAAAAATATGCCCCGGTTGTTTCAAACATATACATCACGACTTTATTTTACAGCATAGTCATTACAATATTTCAAGCCTCTTGGATACCGTAAAAATGCATTTTGAATTTTTAATACACCGGCGATTGAAATATAAGGGGGGGGGGATTTTTAAAAACATTTGTTACGGTGTCCAAGGGGCTTGGAAAATTATGATGACTATACAGTAAAATATAGCGGTGATTTATGTTTGAAACAACTGAGACATTCTTTTCCCTTAATTGGTTTTTGATTTCCACTCAATCGGCCATTATTTTTGAAATGAGTCTCGTAATTGCAACGCTCGATCTATGCGCTTTTTTTTATTAAGTTGGGACAGAAATGCTCCGCCCCTTCCCATAGAATTTCCACTTTTCAACAAAAGTTCAACAATAAGCGGACAATGGGGAGCTTCTCCCCTTATTAATCCTAAAAACGCATATATAGGGCATTGCAGCTATCTACCCTCTTAGTTTCGGTTTCATGGGCGCCGCCAAATTGCATATACGTCACCAAATCTTCACTTTTTCCGCCATTACACTCGACCCAGGAAACTGTGATTGGTGATTCAAGATTCGCATACCCGAACGTAATGGCGGACAGTACGTTTTGCACCAATCTGCGACAACTAGTTGTATCGCCCTCTGTAGCGGAACTTTTGTCGCTAAAAGGGTCTATATTATGAGTATACGATGGCAATTCGGAAAGTAACTTCTGATCTTTATATTAAATCAAAATATAAAGTCGGTCTTTAATCCAAAGCTGCTGTAAAGTCAAATATTATTAGCAAAACCTTTTCTTTTACTATAAATTAAACATACATTGACAGCCATATTTTGTTGTTGGATATAGAGAGATGGGAACCTGTCGTCTGCTGTGTTCATTAACACTAACTGCATTATGTGTTGCCTGGTCATCTTGTACTACTGATTACAAAGAAAATGAAGGAAAGATTCATATGTATGCATACAAAGATTTTAACATGAACCCATCACCCGACAATATGTTTGAGCCGAGATATCGACAAAACTTAAAAGACCATCCCACAGTAATGCGAAATGCTACAGAATTGAAAGCAAATATGAAATTCACTCCGAAGAAAGTGATACAAGCATTAAAAGCTCTAGCTGTGGAGCTCTCTTTGGATTCTGCCGTTATTATTACTGAGCGACGATTAGGCACTTTCTTCATTCTATAATTATTCTTGATACTTTATGCATAATACCTAGCTTGATTACTGTTCGCATGTTTGGTAAGATGAGCACTAAATTTTCTTTTAGGCCTTCGGTGTGCCACTGATGTAACTTTTTTATACAAAAGTATGTTAAATGCCTTTTGCCAATATGACAAAGTTTTGTGCTCATACAGTTGGGTGATTTAAATATGAAAATTATTAAGCTCACCTATCTTGACCTGAATCTTCAGTAACTAATCTATTACCTAACTCGTATTTACAAGTACATTTCATAAGTTTAGAAACTTACAGACATCATCATGATTCTCGCAACGGGAAATCATTTTGTAACCCTTATGCCCACATGATGACAAAAATTACAACCACTAAATGAACTTTGGGCATTGCTCTTCCTTATGAACTACCTGATTTCCGGTTTAAGTGATTATCCCCTCTCCCTGGAGGTTCTTTTTGTGCACACCACATTGCATACGTTTAGAAATGCGGCATTTGTGTTTCGAAAGTTTATAAACATATTTATTACAAGCAAATGCAAGTTATATGTTGTAACCCTTATGAAAATTTGTGATCACGTTTTGATCAAATTTGATCACAAGTGGTCTATCGTGATCAACGTCTAGTCAATTGTGATCACCAGGGTGATCACCAGAGTGATCAATCACACTGTAGGTGATCAAAGGCTGAGCATTGTGATCACCAGTGATCAATCACACTGTAGGTGATCAAAGGCTGAGCATTGTGATCTAAACTGCTCAACTGAATTATATTTAAATTATAATCATATTTTCTTTTAAAACAAAATATGATTTTAAGAAATTTATGTTATACTTGTTAGACCAAGCCCATACATCTATTCTGACATTTTTACAGAATACAGGTACAAATTTAGTATTATTATAAAGTTTGCCTGCATTATGTACGTTGTTTAATCCTTCCAAAGAAAATTACTGAAAATGAATTGTGCAAATTGTATACAAATATTCCAATGCATTTTGATTTTAATTTACAAAAATCGCAAGAATGCATAAATTGTATCTGATCATATTATAATTTGAATGTTCATTAAATGATTATCAAATTATTCACAGGTTTATTTCCCATATATTAGGCATTTTAACAATATAATCATTTACATGTTGAACTTTAAGAATACAGAAATTATTTGGATTCACAAAATAAAGATGCCTACGTTCATCAGTAATTTCATAAATGTGACTTGAAACACAATCTCGTAGTACACAAACAGGAAGACCATCGCAAACGAATAATACAATTCCATCATCGAGCTGTGCAAAATACTTGATTT
>JAVBJR010000096.1:0-2950 GCA_031546965.1 Dysgonomonas sp. | reverse complement strand
ACGCACACTTGAAAGAACCATATATCCATTATTACATATACACCACACAGTCTTTGGTGAATATGAATGCTAAAAGCTTCTTAAAACTTTTTTCATTCAACAGAAATTTGATTATGCATGGCTGGTTGCACAAACCAGATTCCTTTATATGCATGACATTCTTTTGTATTGACACCCCTATACTGCAGGATATCTGCAGTAGAAATATGTTCATTTATGACATGTAGGCCTAATACACAACAGCATGAGCCATGCACTCAACTCACTAAATAAATTCCGGGGAAATCTTTGTTGACAATCGATACAATTTCTATAGACATTGCCAAAAATCAAATATCGATGCATTGGAGCGTAGAAATTATCCAGACAGAGAATTGTAGGCAGACTGGTTTCGAGAAAAAGAAAAAAAATAACTAAATTATTTTAGTTAAAATGTATAGCACGTCTATACAAAATGCACACATATCCGTAATTTTGTGGAACTAATTAATTAGGAATTTGAATAATTTCTGATAATGTACGTACAATATAAAACTTTGAAATAAAGCTCGAAAACAAACCCAAAAATATATTTCAATGGAAATTTTTAGATAATATAATTTGAGAAATACAATGAAGTACTGTTGATGCAACTTTATGTATAAGCGTAGGTATCCAATCTTTAAAGGAAGTTTAGATGTATCAAAACGTATTAGTGTTTATGGGGTGAATGTGAGCTTGGCAGACATTTGGTAGGTCCGAGTGAAAGGTCAGCTGTCTAAAGACCTAAATGACGGCAACGAAAGTGATCATGTTCAGCGAATGGTTCAGCCGACACCCAACATAACGAAAAGCATTCGGGCGGAAAATGTGAGGTAGTCACTATAGGACCCAGGAATGACGTGTGCCACAGCAGAAAAGAAAGCGGAAATGTGGATGGGTCCCACAAGGGATATAGCGATCAACCACATCATATATATACAACCACGCCATCCCAACTTTATATCACTTTCGTTTAGGGCCAAATTTCCCAAATGCCATCTGAATTAGCAAAACAACAGACAACGTTATTGGGCACATGGCCTGAAATAAACTCTAACTATTAAGATACATTTCTATATATAACTGGATTCATTTGCTACTTTTATACTTTTATACAGCAAAAGAATAGAACAGCAGCAAAACACAAGCGTGCAAAAGGCATAAATTCTATTGCCTGCTTCATTGTAAACTTATTTACATTTTTTTATTTTAAAACTTTAAAACGACTTAACAGAAATCCAAGAATAATCACATACTTAATAAGAGGTCAATAGCAGTTTGTTAGAGATCGACAATCGTCATTTTCATTTTACACACATTATTTTTCCCCTAGTTTTGTTTGGCTTGTCCCCAGTCATCATCTCCCATCAACCTAGTTCACTAAAGATAACGTAATTATGCCATATTTGAACTGCGAAAAAGAATTTTAGAAAAATGACCTCAAACACTGATGTTGGAAAATTATTAATCAGCAACATATGCAAGAGCATATAAATAGAATAATTAATATAGGTCATATGCTACTTGTTAGACTAGTTACAGCCTATACAAACATCAATTTTTAATGCAAACATGAAAGCAAGCAACAAGGACATGCTGCATGCTGCTCCTTTACTGAATCCACTTACAGCAAAGGATACAAAATCAATTCCGGCTGTTTGTTTTACGGGCAATCAGGATAGCACAACATTTCTTTTAGATAAATCACCATTTCCGGATCTGAAATAAGATTAAACTCCTGAATCAGAAAAGGCGGTTGTATATATATGGAGTGGATTGAGCTAGTGGGCCAGTAAAGATGATCGATTACGTGTATAGATTTGAAAGTTATTATAAATACTGTATAAAGAGACATATTTCACTAATATTTACGTGGCACGGAGTGGCACCAACCCTATCAATTTTATAAGGTTCTTATATGCAACCTCTGTAACCATGCAACTATAGTGCCAACATTTATTTTTAGAGATAGAGATACTGTAATGAAAGTATAAACTTTACTACAAAGAAACATTGCCTTGCATGTGGTGGTGCACTGCATAATCCTGCAGTTATATGTGGATATGGAAATCAGTACTCAGGGCAAGGCTTAGATGGATTAAAATCCGTTAGATAATTATAATTAAGCACATACTATTTTCAGAGTGCTCTTACACACTGCTCTGGGCAACATTTGCAATAATATCAAGATCGAGACATGCAGTTTTGTTTTTCACCTCTGTTTCCAGGAAATGTATATTTTGCTTGTAACTATATAGGGATTGAAGATTATTTCCTAAACAATAAACTGGTTTCAAATATATATGTATATGCAATTAAAGTGATTTGGTTGTTGTATAGTTGTTCTCTTAAAATTCACAAGCTGAGAATTTTAAATAAATGCATGCATTGCTGTGGAAAATATAGACAGATAACGCCTTGCTCACATATTAATTTACAGCCTACAATTTAATTGAAACTTGGAGAAAAGGATATTTAGACATTCGTTCAGTGTATAGGTATACGTTTGTGCTTCAGCAAGTCAGTCTGTTATTTAATAGACATAGTATATGGTTCGGGTCTTGAAGTTGCAAATACAATTATAACATCATGTACTTCTATCCAGCCAACATATATATAGGTCTATGTACCAACATTACTAATACATACAAAATGGTAAATGCAATTTACAAGTTCCAGCAACTGGAAAAAACAACCATACAGGCAATGTTGGCTGGACATTCGTTGATTCCGTGACTTTTCACATAGATCTCTACAGTCAACAGCCCAAACGCTATATACAGACATGGGAAGGAAAGGGAAGAAAATGAGAGTCCGGTTGTTTGCTTTCCGTTCTTCCTCGAGACTCGACGCATGACCAGCTCACAATCCGCGTAACATTTTTGATACGTGACCAGATTGTCAAATGTCACCAACATGATGGGTTTTG
>JAVBJR010000951.1:0-4250 GCA_031546965.1 Dysgonomonas sp. | reverse complement strand
ACATCAGCCTCGTTCCATCTCGAAGAATACAATTATATCATCGATGCAATAGACAGTCTTAGCAACAAAATGGACTTGATACGCACAGCTACCAAAACAAAGGCTGTATTATTTTCGTCGATGGGAGCCGCCTTGAAAATGGATCCTACAAAAATAAAGGTTGTCGAATTTTGGCAGGTAAAGGGTTGTCCTTTAGCGGCAGCATTACGCCGAAAATTCAAGAAAAGCGAAAAACCTTCCCGTAAGTTTTATTGTGTTTATAGCGAAGAAATTTTAGAGAACAAAGGAGCAAATAAGAGTCGAAAGATCCTCTCCCCTCAAACTCCAAACGGTACAGGAAATTCCGATATCGAGAGTCACGATTGGAGCAATATGAAAGCCCAAATTAATGGAACACTTGCCCATGCCACAGCTATATTCGGTTTTACTTTAGCCGGATTGGTCATGCAAAATATCTGTAAAGAAGAAAAAGTTACGGGGTAAAACCGTAGGGGCTAGTCTCTGCCCTGCCCATGAACCTATATGCGGGCAAGGCAGAGCCCAGCCCCTACATTTACCAATATTAATCCACACACACATAAAAAGAGCAATATCCTTTCGGGGTATTGCTCTTTTTCGCGTATCGCTTTAAGATTAGGTTAGTTAGTTGTTGTTAGAAAGCCGCTGCTCTGGAAGAAATCCATTTTTTCCAACTACCTCTCTGTTCTTTAACAGGAGGAGTATCGTGCATTATTTTATAATAAACCATATCACTTACAACTTTAGCGTCGCTAGATATACTTTTTCCGATAGTCAACAAAGAAGGCAAACCTAATATAGACATTACCCCTAAAGGAATACGAGCCAAAAAGAAATTCCGTTCGGCATGTATTTGTCCTAATAGACCCGTTATAGTGTATCCTCCTGTCGTTAACCTTCGCCCCAAACCTAAACCAAATGTATATGTGAGCGCATTCATTAAATTCTCTACACGCTCCTCATCTACAACCGTAAGTTCTGACAAAAAAGATATCAACTCTCTCCTTTTTTCAAAGAAAAGCGTATCACCAAGAGTTATTGCTGCTTCAATTCTTTTTGAATCAATATTATCATCTAAAAAATAAATTCCTGTTTTTCTGTCATCTTCAACTTGCGATACAAAAGTTTTCAACATACTTTCCGTTTCTAGATTATCACCCCTTGTTAACAATGTTCCGAATAATCCGGCAACAATAGAATCTGTTAACTTTACAAATGTTTCATCATCGACCATCAATCGCATAGACAATTCTTCAATGCGTTGAGGACTGGCTATTTCTTTTATCTTTTTAAATATAAATTCCATAAGTATCTCTTATTGTATATATTGAGTGCAATGTTAGGTAATAATATGATACCATTTTTATGCTCTTTCTCTAATAATATATTTATTTTCTGAATTTGTGTGTAAGTGATGCAATAAATTAACATTTTCAAAAAGTCACTATTTTGTGAATAGAAAAGACCGTAGAGGCAATTTTAATACATTATCAATAAATGAAAAAATCTTAACTGCTCTATCCAATATTTCCCGAATTGTATTTTGAAAGCATTTTTTTGTCGGGAGGTAAAACGTTAGAACACAGAATTC
This sequence comes from Dysgonomonas sp., assembly GCA_031546965.1. Lineage (GTDB taxonomy): Bacteria > Bacteroidota > Bacteroidia > Bacteroidales > Dysgonomonadaceae > Dysgonomonas_A. The sequence goes on along the minus strand of JAVBJR010000951.1, from coordinate 2,641 downwards.
ACAAAAAAAAACAGATAGTCACAAAAGGATATTTTTTATAAATAGCTCATTATAAGCAAAATTTAAAATACACAATCTGTACATTCTGTGTCTCCTGTGTTCGTATTTGCATATTTTTTCTAACTTTGTTTATTGAAGAAGCAGAATAATTCTAAATAGTAAAACTTAGAGCCGTGTCGAAAAAAATAGCCGAAACTCCCTTAATGAAACAATACTTTGAAATCAAGAGTAAACATCCTGATGCCATATTATTATTCAGGGTAGGCGACTTTTATGAGACGTTTTCACAAGATGCTATCGATACTTCCGAAATTGTAGGAATAACCCTTACCCGTAGGGCAAATGGAGCCGCTCAGTTTGTAGAACTGGCAGGTTTTCCGCATCACGCATTAGATACTTACTTACCCAAACTTGTTCGTGCCGGCAGACGTGTTGCCATATGCGATCAGCTTGAAGACCCTAAACAGACCACCAAACTTGTAAAAAGAGGAGTTACCGAACTTGTTACTCCGGGTGTATCTATTAATGATAATATACTAAATCATAAAGAGAATAACTTTCTCTGTGCCATACATTTTGCCAAAAAGAACTTTGGAATATCATTCCTTGATATATCTACCGGCGAATTTATGATTGCAGAAGGGGTAAAAGAATATGTAGATAAACTGCTTGCCAATTTTTCGCCCAAAGAGGTGTTAATAGAACGTGGCAAGAAAAAACAGTTTGAGGAGTATTTCGGAACTCGTTTCTTTACATTTGAATTAGACGATTGGATTTTTACACAAGATGCGGCTAAAGACCGCCTGTTAAAACATTTCGAGACTAAAAACCTCAAAGGATTTGGTGTAGAGCATTTATCGGACGGAATAATTTCTGCCGGAACTATTTTCCATTATCTCGATTCTACTCAACATACACAGATTAGTCATATAACATCCCTTTCGAGAATAGAAGAAGATAGGTATGTGCGCCTCGATAAATTTACGGTTCGCAGTCTAGAGTTAATCTCAACGATGAATGAAGGCGGTAAATCGCTATTAGATATTCTCGACAAAACGATATCGCCTATGGGAGCACGTATGCTTCGCCGTTGGTTGGTTTTCCCTCTTAAAGAAGTGAAGCCTATTAACGATCGTTTGGCTGTTATCGAATATTTTTTCCGTGATCCAAGCCTTAAGCAAATATTGGAGGAACAACTATCGCTTATTGGCGACTTAGAACGTATTATTTCTAAAGTAGCCGTAGGACGTGTTACCCCACGAGAAGTAGTTCAACTAAAAGTAGCTTTGAAGGCTATCGAACCTATCAGAGACCTGTTCTTAGCTTCTGACGAACCTAGCTTAAAAGAGATAGGCGAAAGGCTCAACCCCTGCCCTATTATTCGTGACAAGATAGAACGAGAGATACAAAACGATCCTCCTGCACTTTTAAACAAAGGAAACGTAATTTGCAAAGGGGTAAATGAAGAATTAGATAAACTTCGTGCCATTGCTTATTCGGGCAAAGATTATCTTTTACAAATACAGCAACGAGAGATAGAAGCAACAGGTATATCGTCACTCAAGATCAGCTTTAACAATGTATTCGGATATTATATCGAAGTTCGCAATTCGCACAAAAACAAAGTACCTGCCGAATGGATTCGCAAGCAAACTCTTGTAAATGCCGAACGATATATTACCCAAGAACTTAAAGAATACGAAGAACAGATTTTAGGTGCAGAAGAAAAAATATTTACACTCGAAACAACTATATACAATGAATTGGTAAGCAGCCTTATCGAATATATACCAACTATTCAAGTAAATGCTAATCTGATTGCCCGTACTGACTGTTTACTCTCTTTTGCTAAAACAGCACAGGAAAACAAATATATCCGTCCTACGATAGAAGATTCTGATGGCCTTACTATAAAGAACGGACGCCATCCGGTTATCGAAAAACAGCTTCCTCTTGGTGAATCTTACATTGCCAATGATGTTTTCTTGGACAGTAATTCGCAGCAAATCATTATTATTACTGGACCTAACATGGCAGGTAAGTCGGCATTATTGCGTCAAACAGCACTAATTACCTTGATGGCACAAGCGGGCAGCTATGTTCCTGCCGAATCGGCTCAGATAGGTATTGTAGATAAAATATTTACCCGTGTAGGAGCTTCCGATAATATTTCGTTGGGAGAATCTACCTTTATGGTAGAAATGAATGAAGCTTCCGATATTCTGAATAATCTGTCGGATCGCAGCTTGATTCTATTTGATGAATTGGGGCGTGGAACAAGTACCTACGATGGTATATCTATCGCTTGGGCTATTGTTGAATATATACACGAGCATCCTAAAGCTAAAGCGAAAACGCTTTTTGCCACCCATTACCATGAGTTGAATGAGATGGCAAAATCATTTAAGCGTATCAAGAATTATAATGTATCGGTAAAAGAAGCCGATAACAAGATCATATTCCTTCGTAAGTTGGTAAAGGGTGGTAGCGAGCATAGTTTCGGTATACACGTTGCTAAAATGGCAGGGATGCCGCAAAGCATTGTAAAACGTGCCGATACTATCCTTAAACAATTGGAGACCGACAATCGTAAACAAGGTATAGCTAAACCTATTGCCGAAATAAACGAGAAAAGAGAAGG
>JAVBJR010000887.1:0-3990 GCA_031546965.1 Dysgonomonas sp. | reverse complement strand
CAGAACTGTCTATGGCGGCGACTGTTGCTCCCACGCGTCCAGCCCACCTGCAGCAGTGATGTGGAGGAGTGGGAAGTGGTGGACGACTCCACCACCCCGGAGCATCTGGTGGCTGCAGAAGATGGGTCTGACACGGAAGTTCGCGTGGGTGGCGACAACGGCTGTCCGGACACCTTGTTGGAACCTGACGTGGAGCCGGTAGAAGATTGGGCCGCCTTCATGCTGAGAGTGTGGCCTCCCGAACTGCTAAATGAAAAGTTTTAAGCCGTGCACAGGTGGTTCACCTGTGCGAATTGAGATGTTTGCCACGTGGCACAGTGCTGATATATATGCTTATATGTTTCGATTTATTTTGTAGAATTTGAAGACACCAGGGGTGTCGTACTTGGACCCACTGGACGAGGCTGGTGCTCCATGCTGAACGCAAGAGTTGCGGTGCTGTCGATGGACGCGTGTACATGGAGACCACCTCCTCCATTGGGTCAAGTATCGAAGAACCGGTTCGGTTGATTTGGCGATGGTTCTTGTGTTACTATATTATAATTACGTTTCATTATTCAATTCGTTCGCATACGAATTTCGGTGTCACCACGAGGGTTTGGTGCACTAGTTGCGATGTGGTTCGTTACATTTTCCATGTGCAATGTGTATGCTGTTGGGTGGTTGTCAGGTGAGTGGGTTCTTACCCCAGGGGCCCTTGTCAATGGGACCGCGTGTTGGAAGCGTGGTGGGCTCCCTGAGGTTCGAGCGCCCTCACCTGTCAACACCTGTTGGGCGGTTATCATTGACTGATTTATTGTTCGATTATTTCACGTTGATTACCGTACTTTGCGCTTTCTTTCTTTTAAGGGGGGGGAGATGTAACGGCCCAAAAGTCCGTTATGTCGCCCACGCCCACCCCCGCCCCACATTCCTAAGATGTGGGTGGCCACCACTTGTCAAGTGGTGGCCACCCGATTGGCAACGCTGCCATCGATGCATCGCTGGAAGGAACATAGAAGCCAACAGTATGTTCCGTTGTTTTGCTCATAACCCGGAGACACCGGGATTCGATGGCGTTATTGGGCGATGGCCAAACCCCGAAGGAATGGCGGCCATCCTAAAACTGAGGACCTTTGAGACGACGCTGGCTGCGATGACCGAGGGCCAACCAAGCCAAACAGCCAGCGTAGCCTCAACCTCAACCGTCTCAGCGAGCGTCGCGGCGCAAATGGTTAACACCGAAGTGATGAGCGCAACGGCGGCGACACGACAGGTAGTGGGCGCCACCGCCGCCGGAGTGATGTGGCCTTCGACAGTGGCAGCTGCCAGTGCATCCCAGCTTCGCCCAGCGGGGTATGAGATCCCGCTCACACCAGCCGAACGGTACGGCCGCGAGCAACGGGCAAAGCGCAACCGCAAGCGGAAATAACAGCGGGCGAGATATGCGGCGCAGTGGGCCAACATAGAAAACAAGGCCATCTACTCCCCGGGGTATGGCATTAAGATGGTTCATCCACCCGCTCCTCCTCTGTCTGGTGAGACCTGCCTGCTGCCCTACGAGGAGCCCACCTGGGTCCGCGATGCTGACTGCCAAACGCCATCTGGGAAGAAATGGATGGAGGAGGTCGGCTGCACCGACCTCCCTGAGAGTAAGTTGCCGGCTGCTGTGTTTGCTGAGTTCCCCAGCTGGGAGTCCTGCCCTTCGGTCAAGCTCCCCAACAATGTGGAGATTGGACCTCGCGAGTTGGCCCATGCAGTGGAGATGGCCCTTACTGAAGTGGGCTACACGGCGCCACCTGCCGAACGTTCTAGTTTGATGGATGACCTCCAGGACTGTCTGTGGCGGCGTCTGCTGCTACCCCGTGTCCAGCCAACCTGCGGCAGTGATGTCGAGGAGTGGGAAGTCGTGGACGACTCCACCACTTCCGGTCAACTGCTGACTGCGGAGGGGGAGGCCGAAGATGAGGTTCGCGTGGGAGGTGACAACGGCTGCCCAGACACCTTGGTGGAGCCTGATGTGGAGCCGGCGGAAGATTGGGCCTCCTACCTCTTGCGAGTGATACCGCCCGAACTCCTAAATGAGAAGTTTTAAGCGCCGCACAGGCACATTAATATGTTCTGCCACGTGGCTCCATGTGATATGATATGTGTACTCATATTGTCTATTTCTTTCTGTTAGAGTTTGCGAAGACACCAGTGGTGTCATACTGCAACCCACTGGATGGGCATGGTGCTCCGCAGTGGAAGGTGGTAACGTGATTCAACATCGGCCGGGCCTCTGTGGAGACCATTTCATCCATTGGGTCGAGTATCTAAGAAACCAGGTGTAGCCGGTTCGTATCATGTTAATGTGTAAAAGCATGATTTCCTGTCATGTTTGTTGTGGGTGTTTCCACCAGTGGTGGAACACCAGTTTTGCGATATGGCCAACGGGTGGTGTGCCACCGTTTACATTTATCATTTGAAGTGTATTTGTGTTAGGTGGTTGTCAGGTGAGTGGGTTCCTACCCCAGGGACCCTTGTCAATGGGACCGTGTGTTGGAAGCTCGGTGGGTGCCCTGGGGTTCGAGCGCCCTCACCTGCCAACACCTGTATTGCGGTTTGCGATATTTGATTTATTATCGATTCCGTTGTTAGATTGCTATACTCTTTCGTTCTTTTTAAGGGGAGGGAGATGTAACGGACCAAAAGTCCGTTATGTCGCCCACGCCCACCCCCGCCCCACATTCCTAAGATGTGGGTGGCCACCACTTGTCAAGTGGTGAGTGGCCAAGGGTTGGGACCAATCAGTGAAGGGTCCCAACCGGGTATTTTGGCCCTTGCTTGAAGGGCCTCGAGAGAGTTATTCGTATGCGTAAGCTTAGTGTCCTATGTTGCGCATGTCGCCAAGGTGCGACTATTGTTGTATGATGGACATGGCAAGTGGCCATGTCCATAGTGTGAGTTGGAGGGTGGAGAAGGCCGTGTTTGGCGATATATTAAACAAGTTAAGTTAAACCATGTCTCCAGTAATTCTCCAGAAGTTAGAAATACATCAGAACGGTGGCGAACCGTTACAAAACATATAAATGTAAAATGTGTGCTTGTGTCACATTCACTATTAAAACAACCATCATGCAGGATAGTTGGGAACGTCTCTACTACAATCCAAGAGATGCTGCGGGATTCAGCAGTGTAAGTAAATTGCAAAAGGGTTCCAAAACAAAGAGGAGGGGTGATGTAGTTAAATGGTTGTCCGGTCAAGACACTTACACGTTACATAAACCTTATCGAAAAAACTTTAAAAGAAATCGAGTGATCGTTTCGGCTATGGATGAGCAATGGCAAGCAGTTTTAGCAGATATGACAACACTTGTAAAATATAACGATGGATACAATTATATCCTGACTGCTATAGATATATTGTCAAAGTACGCGTGGGCCGTACCGTTAAAAAGAAAAACTGGGGCTGAACTTGTACGTGCATTCGAAAAGATATTTGAAGGTGGTAGAAAACCGTTAAAGTTGAATACCGATCAAGGAAAAGAATTTGAAAACAAAACGTTTAAGGCTTTCCTCAAAGAAAACGCCATTCAGTTCTTCACAACTAGAAGTGATAAAATGGGACAACACCATCATTGGTTACAAAAGATAACGAGAATGAAATCTGGCGAAAACTGTACGGTGAGGTGCACCCTGTGATCGCAAAGTATAAATATTTGGTAGGGGATAGTGTTCGGATTAGTCGTGCAAAAGCTGTGTTTGAGAAAGGTTACGTAGCTAATTGGACAGAAGAGATATTTACGATTGCAACACGTATTCCAAGGGACCCTGTAATTTATAGGATAAAGGATTACAAAGGTGAAATATTGGAAGGTGTGTTTTACGAGGAAGAACTGCAAAAGGTAGAGGCAAAAGCGCATGGTGATACATATGTTATCGAGAAGATATTAAAAAGGAAGAAGGTTGGTATAAACAAGTTGGTATTGGTGAAGTGGAGGGGCTACCCCTCGTCGATGAATAGTTGGA
>JAVBJR010000456.1:0-6537 GCA_031546965.1 Dysgonomonas sp. | reverse complement strand
GGTCCAAAAGCCGCCTGCACACCGGGGCGTTTTGCACACTCTCTTGCATGGGGGCAGGCCACTGCGCCAATATCTCCATATAATCCGTTATGTTATCGGCGTAGATGCGTATCACCGGCCCCTTTTTGCGAAAAACATAATTCAAAATTGTTGCGTTTTCTCTCTAATTGAGATGGTAAAGCACAGTGCAAATTCATTTCCCGTGCGAGTAGTGGATTTTTTCATTTGTGGGGGGGGGGTTCATTTGAACCACCTGAACCCCCCCCCCCACCCTGCGTACGCCACTGATTGTGCCACTACTGAGGTTGTGCTGCAGGTCCGAATTGGAGGTTTCAGCACCACCAATTCACTTGCACATTCATCAAAAAGTGATATCAATGTCAATAAATTAATGTTATAGCTTTGCCAGCTAGTGTAGGTAACAAAAGGCATGCTGGGGAACGAAACAATGCATCCACACAGACCAAACTCAAACTGAAACTAAACTATAATTGCAATAGTAACAAAAGTCAAATACAGATGGCGCTGTAACACACAAACTAAGAACACAAACATTAAAACAAAAACGCTTTTACCAAGGACCTTACACTCGCCCCCAGTTAAGGTGGGCCTTAAAGGAGATCTGACAGGTAAAATTTAAATTTTTTATCACCGGGAATTACGGGAATGGGCACAAGTGCTTACCTTACGGATTCGAATTTTGGTACCTAATTTGGGATTTTTTCAAGTGCCATTTACGAGATATCCGTTAGTAAATGTTATAGCCTCGGGGGAAATTTTTGACAGTTCACGAACGAAACCACGTGTTCGTTCGCGAACTGTCAAAATGTGTGCATGCTTTCATTGGCTGAAACGGCTGCGCCACTCTGAAATTATCGACGATCGGCCTCATTGGCTGGCGCACGTTTCGCCACAAGACATTATGACGCCAGCTCCGTGACATGCACATCTATGACACCAGCGCCAGACGTCGCACTTCTGTGACACCACGGCGTCACATCATTAACTAGTCGTAACTCGAGTCGTAACTGGTTTATACTATTTTTAATCAAGTCTTCATTCCCGCCAATCGTTTTTTTGGCCTTGTATCAATAACCATGAAACTTTTCAGGGTATGTTCCAAAACCCTATCAGGTCTCCTTTAACTTGTAAGTCCTTGCGATACAACATTTGGGTCACGGAATCGTTCTGGTAAGTGACGTTGAAGAACAGGACGGAAATGGGAGTTTTGTTTGTGAGAAGTAGGTTGTGCGATGACCAAAGCATGGTCAGTTGGGATGTCCGGAGGTGTAGGGTTCCGCTGAGATGTAGTAGCAGCTGCACTGTCATCGGGCCATGTGATGTCTCCAGGGTCATCAAGATTTGGACGATCAGGACGAGCACGCAGGGTTTGGACGTGAACCACTTGAGACTTGTAAGGCTGCATTAACGAAGAGATGCGGTAGCAAACGGCTCCAACACGTAGCAAAATGCGGTAAGGACCCTTGAACTTGGGCGTGAGTTTGTCACATTGTACTGTGGATGTTGATACCTACGAATTCATCGGGATGGAATTGGGTGTCCGAACGATGAGCATCAAAACGTTTTTTGTCGGTATGCGCCTTGTTTAAATTGGCTACGGCAATTTGACGAATGTGTGCAAGATCTTGCAACTGGTCAAGACAAGCAATATCTTCAAGGATGGTACCTAGACGAGTTTCATTTGGAGGTAGACGGGGTTGGTAGCCATATAACAGGTAAAATGGTGAGACCTGTGTAGAACTATTGACCGCTGTGTTTATGGAAAGTAGAGCATTGGGAAGAAGGGAATCCTAGTTGTTAGGATGGTCAACAGCAAACTTGGCGATAGTAGCAATGATGGTTTGATTCACATGACCACAAGTCCACTGGCTTAAGGAGTGTAGGGCAGAGTAAAAGAGTGTTGAATTCAAACTTGGTGATAAACAGGGCAAACTTTTTGGACGTAAAAGCGGAACCATTATCGGAGATGTAGGTGATTGGAAGTCCAAAGCGGAAAATGATGTCATGTTCGCAGTAATCACATCGTCAGATGCGGTATTGGCAGACGGAACAGCAATCACTAAATGAGTAGCATGGCACGTATGCACAATCAAATACTGGTTTCCCGCAGATGTGCGAGGAAGGTTCAGATGATCAGCTGATATGACCTCAAACGGTGTTGCAGGAATAGGACATTCACCAAGGAATCCCTGAGCAGATGTTGTGCGACGATTTACATGTTGACATGTTGTGCAGCCTAGTACGTACAGTTTGGTATCCTTACTAAGTGTGGACCACCAATAGCGGGTACGTAGTCTGTCGAACGTCTTCCTTGTGTCAAAGTGTCCGGATGGATTTAACGCTATCCAAGATCTTATGGACCAGAATTCCATCATCAACTGCGTAGACATCATGTAGTTGGCGTAAATGAAGTGAAGTGGGCTCCATTTCCAGTTGCCTGAGGATTTGGCGACAGAATGGGTCAGCTGTTTGAGCAAGGTCAAGAGGTGAATCAGGAGTTGTAATAACAGCAAGAACAGGTAGCGGGTAGCGTGACAGATGATCTGCAATGTGGTTCATCTTGCCAGGGTGGTGGACAGACTTGAAGTCGAATTCCGCGAGATCGATACCATAGCGTGCAAACTTGCAATTGGTTTTAGCATGGTTGACAACATAGGCAGTGGTGAAGTTGTCCGTGATAAGTGTAAAAGGGTGTCCCACAAGATACAAACGGAACTTGTCAGTGAGTGCCCAATGTACGGATGTAACTTCAACTTCATTGCTGTGATAACGTTGTTCAGCATCACGAAGACCGCGACTGGCATATTCGATTATGCGTTTCTCCCCATGGTGCAATTGCGACAGGCACGCCCCCAAACCAGAGTATGAGGCATCTGTTTCAATGAATGTGGGTTCTCCTTGGACGAAGAAAGCCAAGATCAGTGGGGATGTCAAAGCTGCTTTCAAGTTGTCAAAGGCTTCTTGCTGTTGACTGTTGAGCGTGATTTGTTGCACTGAGCGTGGAGGACTTGCAGCATGCTTATCCTTCCGCAAGATGAGCATTTAACGGAGCGGCAATGGATGCAAAAGATTGGATATGTTTCCTCATGGTGTTGGCGAACCCAAGGAAACTGCGTACAACGTGAATTGTGGTGAGCGTTTTGTGATTACTCACTGCAGCGATGCAGTTAGGATCAGGCTGTTCCCCAACATCAGTGATGATACGTCCGAGGAGCTTGATCTACATTGCAGCGAGTATACATTTGTGTTTTGTCATTTTCAGGCCATGCGTGCGAGTAGCCATAAAAAAGTGACGAACGAAGTTAAGATGAACGTTGAAATTGTCATGACCTGCTCCTAGATCATCGTAGTACTTTGCGTAATCTTCAGGAACCAAATGACCATATGCGATTGCGAGTGCGCGTGCGAAAAGTGCAGGTGCATTTGTCAATCCAAAAGGAACACAAAGAAACTCGATGTGATGGTCGGGTATGACAGCAGTGGTTTTTAGGACATTCGTTGGACGAATGGCCAAATTGTGATGCACGTCGAATGTCAAAAAGGGACTTGTAGTGTTTCCCTGCAAATTTGTGCACCATGCCATCCATGTTGTCGATCGGGTTTGGAGCTTTAATCATGATGGGGTTGATTGTGCGTGCGAAATCAATGACTAAGCGACGTGGGGTTGTCTCATAGAACGGTTGGTCGAAAATGAAGACCGAAGCATCGTAAGGCGAATTTGAAGGGCGGCAGATGCCTTTATCAATCCACTGTTGGATTTGCTTCCTGATGAAGATGTGGTCAGGTTTGATGACACGGTAAGGCTTGCACTTAACAGGCAGGTGGTTGGTGAGGTTGATCTCCATTTCCAAATTGGGAAAGACCCCAACTTCTGTGTCGTCATGTACAAAGATGTCAGCAAATTTGTTAGTTAACTCGTCGATCTGAAGTTGAGTTGAGGTGAGGCCGTCAGCATTGGTTGTGTCATCAGCAAGGACAGCGAAAAAGGAAACAGGTAACTCCTCAACAAGAGGTGCAGTAAGGAAGAGTGCTTGCACTGCACATCCTATAAAGGGGTCGGTAGACATGATGCATTTGAATTCGTCCATAGTAGAGGGTGTCATAATGCAAACTCCACCATTTGGCTCATGGACTATGCGTGTGTGAACTTCACATTGCCAGCCTGTTCCCAAAAGCATTGCGACGGGTAGAGACTCGGCAACTGCGATGCGTGGCATGATGTGGTCAATCTTGCCAACCACTAGTCATGCATTGAACCATCCTGGGGGAGTGATAATACCCCCAGCAACACGAAATGGTTCCCGTTGCCAAGGGTGGACGGTGACATTGTTGGGCACAAAAGACTTCCGAAGCAGGGTGATATGCGAACCAGGATCAGGACAAGCATCAATGGTGACTTGACCTGCGATTTGAAGAGGAACGAATCAGTGTAGATGCAGCATGTGGCGTCACACAGTTGACAGAAGCTGTCGGCAAAGATTTGGGCTTGCTAATCTTGGGTGATTGCGATGGCAATGCATACGTTGAAGTAGATGCAGAGGATGGTGAAGCCTGTACAGTAAAAGTTGTGACTTGACTAGGTCCTGTGTTGACGCAAAGAAGTTGCTTACCAGGTGAAGCAAGCTTGTTGGGACAGTCATAGGAGATGTGACCTTTCTCTTGGCAGTGAAAACAGGTCATGTCTCGTGGGTCATCAGTATACGGGTTAAATTTAGATGGGGTCGATTTTTGCGAGAGTTCACGACTGCCGTTTTGCTTGTGACAAGGTGCAACGGAGCTATCGTTCCCTTTTCTGGTGTGCTCACCCCAGCGGTGTTGAGAATATTTAGGTTTGTCAGTAGACTTCTCAATTGGTGACACTTTGCGGATCTTATCCACATTATGCGCACGGTCCAATAATTTATCGACGTTTGAACACACGGGTGTGGCAAGAGCATATGCACAGGAAGGATCAGTGAAGTCTTCGAGTATCATCATGATACAGTCCTTGTCGGTCAGTGTGAACGGTGATTTTTGCAACATGGCGTTTTTGTCAAAAATGTAGTTCCCCAGAGTTTCAGTTGGTAGCAATTTGCGTGAAGAATGGTAGGAGATGAACTCAGCGGGGCTCATCTTCTGACCAAAGCGAGCTTGCAAGGCGTCCTTTTACTCGGGCCAGGTCTCATACAATTCACCTTGGACCTTATGCTAATTCAGGGCTTGTCCAGTCAGGCGTGCGCTAACATTGATAACAGTCAAAGTGGATGACCATTTTGCGGATGTCTGTATGCTTTCAACATTGGCAAACCAATCTGTGACGCCATCGGTGGGGCGGCCGGAAAACTTGGAAATAGCCTGTACAGCATCATTGGACGAAACAATGTGCACTTGAGTGGGTTGCACAGGTTGCTAGAGAGCGTGAAAGAGGTGCACGATGTCTTCCCAAGACTGTGGAGGTGCAATATTTTGCAATGGTGGTTGTCGGTCAAAATTGAATTTGCATCGACGTTGGCGAAGAATGTCGAGGGTGCCATTTAGCTGGCGAGCGTTGTTATCAATTGCAATGACCAGTGCCAGATCATCTTTACCCTAAAATTCCGCGTATAACGCGCACCCTCATTCCTGGCAAAAAACTTACATTTGTTTATTAGATAACGCGCACCCCATGTATAACGCGCATGTTGCGGGTGAGCGGTGCACATGTTACCATAAGTTTGGCCACAAAAACGGTTTTCACCGTTAAATAACGGTTTTTTTCGAAAACCATCCGTGAACATAAAAGAACCGGAGCGTGTCAAAACATATTATAAACTCGTGTTAGTTACGTTATATTAATTAGTTTTGTCTCGGTAACTTAAAATATCATAACAAAAGTTAGAAATCATATACTATTCCTTCCGACGATGAGAATTAACGTTAGATAACGCGCACCCCATGTATAACGCGCACCTCCACATTTTGGGAAAAAATAAGAATTTCCATTAGATACCAAGTGCGTTATACACGGAACTTAAAGTAGGGGAGACCGGGGCCAAACGCGACACGGGGTTAAACCGCCAAAAGGTGTGGCGTTCGCAAACAGAACGCAAAAATCGGGATATTGCAGTCAAGCTATCCCATTATGTGTGTGCAAATATTGTCAAAGTTTGAAGACGATCGCATGAGCCGATTTACACTCGCATATTGCGACTTCCGGCGTTTATAATAAACTTCGGAAAATTATTATACCTAGCGTATGTTGCAGTCTGGTTTCAAACCTTAAAAACGGGCCCTAGTTTGTTGCTGTGCGTTTCGTTGATGATGTGCCAACATAATCTGCGTGTTTAAAGTCCGAATGGGGCATGAACGCGTCAAAATACCGAACGTCGTACCGAGTACGGTGTATCGAGTATCGCGTACGGGATCGCGTATCGAGTGTCGCGTATCGACGTATCGAGTACCGTACCGATACGAGCGTCAGCTTCGTTTTCCAGTACGATTTCGCGACATCCAAGGCTGATTCCTAGCCTATAGCCAATTTTAATGACCGATTCATGA
>JAVBJR010000497.1:0-2984 GCA_031546965.1 Dysgonomonas sp. | reverse complement strand
TGCGCGCTTGTTGGCTGTGCGCACGCAGCGTCGCACCCCCTCCGGCAAAAATGGAATTGGAACGTGATTGGCGGCCCATTCGGGCCGACCGGTAAAACCACGCCCCGTTTAACACCGTTTTTATTTAATTTCTCGTTAACTATCGCGAATTTCTTAACACATCCAATTGCAAAGTTTCGTAGTTTTTCGTTGCGCACAACATCCGTTTTTTTCATTTTAGAGTGGACTGTCCCTTTAAGCCCGAAACCATATATTTATCATATTCGGGCAATTGTAATCAAGCAAAACAAATTTTATTGCACCACTCATGGCGGTCTGCCTTGTTTTCAGAGCACACAATGTCATAATCGCATATATTGCAAATTACCCATATCACAGATACTGTAAATTCTTTTATTTGGCGTTGCTTTATTTTAGGAAAATATTCCAGGAAACCCATTTTAACGGATGCTTCACGCAACCAATGATCCATTCTAGCTAGCATGAGCATTGACATTTAAGTTATGGGAAGAATTTGCATGTGAATAGGAGTTATCAGTGTTATTGCATAAGGTACAGAGATGATAATTGGCTGTTGGGAAGACTGTGGTTTTGTTTTTCGAATTGTAATGTTATGTTCTACAAATTTAATGAAAATCTATACATTTCCAAGGAGCATTTTAATTCATTCGTGCATATTTTGGCGAGGTTATACGAGTTGCAGTTAAAAAGTTGATTTTATTTATTATAGTGATGAGCTATTCGAATGTTTCGTTATTTTTGTTACTAAGTACACGTCTTTAGCTATTTTCCATGCATAATTACAAAATATATTTAGTCATTTGTGCTAACTGTGGTATGAGCCTTTTTATGCCATATTTCAAACTGAAGATAATCCTATTTGAGTAACCTTTTGAACTTCTTCATCCGATGATTGACAAGGTCTTTTTTCATGGGACCGAACGCATGAAAGTCACAATATGCAAATTCTGATTTGTACACTTTATGAATTTCCATGGAAATATAGCGTCTAAATTGTTAGCCTGTGCAGTGACACATTTTCCAAGAACAAAAACATTTAAGTAACGCTTACTCCATTGCTTTTATGGGGAAGATACGAAGATATTTATAATATGAAATAATTATAAGTTCTAAATGTTAATTGTTTGTTAAGCAGCTGGTGGTTATACCGGTAATTCGAAGGAAAAATTATTACAATACGAATTCATCTCAAAAGGATGTCTAAAATTATGGGCCCGTCCGGGATTCGAACCCGGACCTCACGCACCCTAAGCGTGAATCATGCCCCTAGACCAACGGGCCACTCATGCATTGTTATCCAAATACGAGGCTCATTTCAAAATTATGGGCCGATTGGGTAGAAATTAAAAACCAATTAAGGGAAAAAATGTATCAGCGGTTTCATACATAGACATCACCACTTTATTTTACAGTGTAGTCACCACAATTTTACAAGCCCCTAGCTCGGACACCGTGAAAAATGTTTTTAAAGCTTACCGCATAAATTCCACCGCCTGGGAATTAAAAATTCCAAAAGTGGTGACCGAAATTGGCTAGTGACCATAAACGAATTGCACATACACAGTAACATCAACTTATTGGTCACCTAGCGATCAAGTTTTCAACCTGCTGATATTTGTTTTTGTGTGACCTTGAGTGCAGATGGGTGCGACAACCAGCAACACCTGAAGTTGTGAAAATCCGTAAATTAAGAGTTGAAAACGGATGTGATGGACTGTTCCTTACGGAAAAAGTTTTCTGGCCGGATCTGAATTAAAATTGCAGATCTGACTCCAGATCTGGGAAATTGCCAGATCTGATATTTGAGCCAGATCTTCTTCCAGATCAGATGTGGTGATAAACACTATCAGATCCAACAGTTTCGCTAGATCCTCCTGATCTGATGACATGTAACTTTTTTTGCAATTTCCATTAATTTGCTAATTTATGAAAAACTAGTGTAGGCCTATTACATTTACAATAAGCTATGCATTTAATTCCTATAACATTTCAGTACAAACTTTAACATGTATTTTGATTATCTTTGGTTTGCTTTTAAAGTACAGTTAATATTATATTGCACGTAAAATCTCCCTAGGAATACCAGCTGGCTTTCCAATTCCCCTGAAATCCACCTTTTGATATGTATTATTAAGTTTGTTCAGCACACATGAGGCATCATTGTCAAATTGGTTAGCATCATTACACATTACAGTGTATATTGACAATATTAATTGTAAAAATAAAGTGAAATATTGGGTATGGCTCAGGTCTATGATTTCAACAGATTTGAAATCTCATAATTATGGTTCTGGTTCAGATCTGACGGGTACAGATCTGACATCTGATTAAAATTTAGTAACATGTAAGTTGTTTATTTGAATAAAATTGCAATATATGTTTGAATGAATGTATATTTAATCAGAATATCATTTGGGTATTGAAAAGCACATGTCCCTTCTTTAATAATTTAATTGTGCTGAATATTTGGGAATAATTTTCATAGTTAGAAATGTATGAAATCAATATAAAGATATATTAAAAAAGAACCATGAATGGGAAATTGCACTGCATTGAAATACGTACTCTACATACATATATAACAGAAAAGTTATTCTGGCCAGATCTGAACAGATGTATGCAAATCTTGCAACAGATCTGAACCACAGTTAGATCTGTATAATGGTGAATTGTAATATTATATTGATGTATATTAGAGTGTGCTATCTCACACAATTTTCTTTTTCAATGAATTAGATGTAAAACAAAACTGCTAAGTTAATTAAATACAAATACACTGCATTTAAATTGCTCTACAGCAGCCACTTGTCAATAGAGGGCGCCACTTCTGATATGTATATCTATCCAAGGCAGTAGAATGTTGTTACAGGCATGGACACTGCAAATAGAATAGAACAAAAACGATAGCAGCGCTCTTGGTGGAAGCCCAGACAATCACGTTCTATGCGCTGCCATTGGTGGAT
>JAVBJR010000729.1:0-3328 GCA_031546965.1 Dysgonomonas sp. | reverse complement strand
ACTCCTCACAGTAGTACAGGTCATTCATCGGCCCAGTTGCTGTATAATAGAGCACTTCGTACGAGATTGAGTTTGATGAAGCCATCAGTGCGTGAGATGGTGCGAGAGAAGCAGGACTTACAACAGGTGCATCGCGGAGGGGGAAATCGTGCGCAGGGGCTTGGTGATAAAGTTTGGGCCCAAGATTTCCGAAGAGGAGGATCCTGGACTAAGGCAGTGGTTCAGGGTAGACATGGACCGAGGAATTATGAAGTGTCTTCATCGGACGGACTGGTGTGGAGGCGCCACATTGACCAAATGCGTGGTGTACGTCGGAGTGGTGATCGGATGCCAGAACTGAGACCGGAGGTGGTAGCAGATGGGGAAACAGCAGCACAGTCTAGACGATCTGTGGGTTATCGCCGAAGTCGAGGGACATTAGCCGGAATGAGTGAGATGGAAATGCCAGAATTGGAGGTTGTGAGCAGCAAAGAAGTGGTTCAAGATCAGTGCGATATTGGTGACATGCAAGGAGGGAAGGCCGAACGTTTGGAAAATCAAGAGGGTCCCAAGAGTCCAGAGAGTCCTAAGAGCCCAGAGAGTCCTAAGAGCCTAGCGAGTCCTAACAGCCGTCAGAGTCTCAATCAACCAGAGGGGCGTCCAATATGAGATGTTCGAGTACCAGTGCGATTAGGTTATTAGACTGTAATCGCGATTGTTGTTGTTCATAACAGTTGATCGTTGTTATTCTTAACAGTTGGTTATTAAAATCCTTAATGATTGTTGTGAACATTGTTTCTAAAAAGGGGGAAAAGTGTAGTGATTGTTGTTCCACGTAGGGGGCGCCACTTGTTATGTATATAAGAAATACCAATGTTAATAAACATCAGTTGTTCCCTGGTACCCCCCACTGGCAAGTCATTACAAAATCGGATTACAATTATTATGAAAAAAACTTGGAAAAATGTCACCCATAGGAATACATGGCAAAATCAGCGCCCCCTGGTGAATAAAGAGGGCGCGGTCAAAGGGGTAGCACATGTTCTTAAGTTTTCCTGGGGAATGGCCATGTTGAATGTTTTTAAAAGTTTTGTATTTTCACAGTGTTATTTCAAAATTTGCTGAGAACAAATTTAGGAATAAAGGTTTTAAGTGCCTATGCTCACAATGTTAAGGCGCCTGTAAATATCTTATTTTTTCCCCTCTTGGCAATTTAAATGTTAGGAGGAGGTGACAACTTAGTCACAAACGATTTCAATTAAACAAATTAAATTAAACCAATTAAATTAAACGAATTAAATTAAACAAATTAAACGATTTAAATTAAAGGTGAACAGAAAGGTTTTCCTTACCCTGCTTCAATCTTTAAGTGCTGATGCATTTAATATCGAGGAAACTAGTTACGATATCCGTTTTTATGACAAAAATTTACCTACGGCGATATTAAACGGAAAAGTTGAGGCTGTTCTTAACGGATTTTTGCCACATTCTGACGTCATAAACGTTCTAAACGTCATAAACTGAAGCGCCGTACCTACTCCCGCATGCCTAACGCCAAAACGTGACGTCACAAACGCGGAATCGCCGTTTGAAATTGGTGGTGAAATCCACCATCATCGGCCGACTTCGGCGTTTCAATCCTGTTCAACCGCGTATGTAATAAATTCCGGATTATTTTTACGTTGTAGACTAGCGATTAAACTAACTAATCACACATTCACAAGCAAATCTGTGCGATCGCGATTTCACCTTTCTGATCTCCTTTAAACAAATTGCATGAAGTTTATATTATTTAAATTAAATTAAAATTACATTGCTTAATTTAATTTGTTTAATTTAATTTAGATTAAACAATCTGAATTAAAATAAACAATCTACTGGATGGGCCAGGCACCTTATAAAAATATGTCCTTTGCTTAAACTTGGTTCCCGCAATACTCTGAATGCCTTTGGTCTTCATTGTTGGACAGCTGTTTTTCGGCGAGACACAGAGGAAGAGGAAGAGGAAGATGAGGTGCACTGATGAGCCTCTATAATTTGTATTCTAATGCTTTTGCTCTGCATTTAGAAACCATTGCAAACGGCAATGCAAGATTGCAAGAAATATTCCAACAATACATATTGCATAATTATTGTAAATATTTGTGCAGCAGGTAGAAAAGTTTTGCATTTTTGATACCCATTATCAGGTTCCGTGACATGAAGTTGTTCACTTTATACTTTTATTGGATAGGTGTATGATTGCATTGCTCTTGTGAAGAAAGTGTGGTGTCGACTGTTTGGAATAATGCTCGAAAAGCATCACAAACGTTCTGTAATTGCTGAATAAATCAACATGAAAGCCTATATAAAATCAATTCCTGCATGTGAAATCAAAAATGGCTGCCTTACTATCATACCGTAACCATGTTGTTTTTTTCATGTGTTGTGATAGCCTCACGTTGGAACAATCTATGTGGAATGTCATTTAGAAAAAAGAATTGAACTTGTAGTCGTCATGTGATGCACGTTGATGTGAATATGATGCACTTTGATGAGAACGTGCAGCAACCGATGCTAACTGCTGAGATTGCTGTGAGCTGTGTGCAATTGGTTGTGAATTTGGTGTGGAATCACCTATATTGGATGCCGACTGTAGTGGGGCAGTATGATGCTCAGAAGAGATAGGCTGCATAGCTTAACAAAAAAAAACAACAAAACAGGTAGTAAGTTTTGTCAAGTTGGTGGCTGATATATGGAAGTCATTACCTGGATCAATGAAGAGCGTGGGCGTATGTAGATAATTGATCAAATTCTTAATCGCAGTAGTCAGAGCCAGCCGGCAAAATTCTGTTCAGTGTGCGTCTCACACTCCTTCCAAAACCTCCGGACACCAGTAATTCAAATTCACAACCTTGTAGAGTAGGAATTGTGCCTCTTATTGCTGTCCAAAGCTGCTCATTATTGGCATTTCTATCTAATGGTTAAATGGTTATGTTTATGACTATGATATTTTACCACGACACTACTGTAGGGCCACCGAGTGAAGACAGTTGCGTGGGGTGGTAGCCAAGCAAGAGGGGAGGAATGGTCCAAATGAAGGGGATGGTGTTTGGCTTGTACCTTGGAGCCAGAAAACTCCCTGTCAGTGGATGACGTCATATGAATGATGTTTCATGTTTCAGTGTTGTCAGGTCTATGGAAATAAAGTACACTTGCAAGTTTCATAGAATAAAGTATCAATTTTGTACCAGAAAACATCATATGATGCAAAATATTACAAGTTGAAAAAGAACAACTTTTATTATTGCAGAAACTATTAAAATGGTCGTTTTACCACGAAATTAAATTTGTTTAGCAGTTTTTACCT
>JAVBJR010001232.1:0-3302 GCA_031546965.1 Dysgonomonas sp. | reverse complement strand
ATTTACTAAGCAAATATTAATTCACCACCCAAGCCATTGGCCTACAAAGAATGGCATTCCCTAAGAAACTAGCATAACAATGGATAAAAGGCGCTCTGAAATGTATACGTTAGAATGTCGTCGCTGAAACGCAGGCCAGGGTATCTACTTCGATCACAACCATTATATTTACACACATACAGTATGAAACATCCGAAGCACGACCTAATTGAAGAAGCAAATACTGAAAGTGAGACAGCCATGAGCTGATCGACATGACATCCAGATTTTCACTTGTGCTATGATGGTGTAGATCCCCATTGTAGACTATCCCACATATAAAAGCAGTAGAACCCCGCCGTTTTAAAGGTGAGAACAGAATGTGAAAAATATTAAAAACGTTTAGTATACATGTAAAATCTAGGCACCCTACTGCAGTCAGTATGCATTTTAGCATTAGGGGACAATACTCAAAAAATAACAAACATCATAATCACTATAAATTAAGAACCATGTTCCAAAGTTTTAGAGAATTATTGTGACTTCCCAACTTGGGATCTCTTTTATTTCGGCACAAAAGAGTTCGAGCATGGTACCTTGGTTTACCCTCACAAAACAAATGAAAAGTTGAGGTGGTGAGTGATGGTGAAGGCAAAAGCCAGAAAAACCCTGGGAATGAGTAGTGTATCTTGCGGTTCGACCAGCAAGTGGCTATAGCCAATCTTGCAGTGGTCGTGGAGAAGGACAACTGTTGACATTGATGTGCTTCCCAGGACTGGAATTTTGAGAGGTATTGATGTATGACCATGTGCACCAGTTCTGTCTTTCCTTTAAGTGGGAATGGTTAATGTCCCATTCCAGGAAGTCGTGCGAAGTGGCTGATTGATCTTGATGCTGGCTTCCAGGAATTTAGAGTTGAGAAAAATATTGTGTAAACGATCAGTTATTTAGGAAGGTGGATATGCATATTATGGGCAACTTGTCCAGTGAACAGAAGAATTAAAGGAGACGATTGCTAATCTATTTTGCAATTGCCAATTGTTTGTCTGATATTATTGAAATTTACTGTACATCAGCGGAGCTTGTGGCAGTTTGTTTATTGCAGCAAAGTGTCACTGATAAACACTGCCATAAGCTGAAACGGCTCTGATGATCTCGCAGACTACAGCAATCCACACACGACATTGTGATGCCAGTGCCATGAAGGCTTACACAATTTCCGTTTGATACAAGAATACTTCGTTTAGCGCGTTTGATAAAAACAACAAAATATTTGTTTTTAAACGATGTTCGCTGATGTTTTCAAATGCTAAACGAAATATTTTTTCTAATGTTGTTCTTTTATCAAACGCAATTTGTAAGCCTTAGCCATGACACCACTCTTCTGCGACACCTCTGAATCTCTAGCTATTGTCAGCCCTTGTTATAAGAACTCTTTTTGTTTGGTCCTAAGTAATTGGCTATTATAGTGAATAGCTTGTATCCGCAAATATGAGCATACATGTCAGGGACTGTTATAGGGAAATTAATAGGAGAGACAATAAAATAACAAATGGCTTTGTGTCTTTTCTATGTAGGCAATCCGGAAAGTATTAGCCACTTTTTATTTTAAAACCTAAGGCTGTGTAATGTCAAGTGTGCAATGAGAGAATGTTTAACATGCATATTAAAGTATTGTTTATAATTATTACCTTACATGTGAAATTGTTTCTTGGTCCTAAGAAAAATAACGTCCAACAAGCCGTGAAAAAACTAAGTTTTTTTGGGAACTAAGTTTATTTATAAATCGACACGAGCGTAAATTATGAATCTGAGTTTTTTAAGTCCGTTGCCACAAGCGCCGTCACTGCCGATGATGTGCAGTGAAAACAACCCATGAAGCTACCCGCGCTTCGATTTTTGCGATCTAAAAACTCGCGCATCTGGCCTCTAAAATCCGTAATCCGAATTGGATTGGGGTAATATACCGCGAGACTGAATTGCATACCAACTTTCAGCTCTCTAGGATGTGTAGAAGTTGTGTAAATATGAGCTGAAAGTTACTACAAACAAACAAACAAACACACACCAATCATGACGAACGTATATGAACTTAGTAAAAAAAGATTGGGTCACAGGTGCCACCAGTGTATTGGTTTTATTAGCATTGCCGCAATGGTGCGCGACTCCTGCCTGCATTTTGCGAAGTATTGCTTTGTCATCTCATAAATCAATTCCTGCAGACAGCAAAATATGTTCACTTTACTGTAAATTGTTCTTCACATCTTTTAAGTGACCTATATGCCGTTTAACAAAAGTTTGCCAGTTCAAACAAGGTGAAACTTGCAATAAACGTTGTTAATACACTGGTGGCAACATGAAAGGACCTTAGCTAGCAGTAATTTTTCCTAGGGTCAAGAAGCACCTTAAAAATACGGTAATATTTTAAAAAAAATAATGTGAAATGCATGTTAAAGGAGAACTGACACGGTTTTGGAACATACCCTGAAAAGTTCCCAGTTTATTGAAATTATGCCAAAAAAAACGATTGGCGGGAACGGTAGTTTTGTAAACATTAGTAAAAAATAGTTACGACTAGTTAGAGATGTGACGCCATGGTGTCACAGAAGTGCGATGTCATGGCGCTTCGTCATAATGTCCTGTGGCATAATTGCGCGAGCCAATGAGACCGATCGTCGTCGATCAGAATCGAACATTTTCGAATTTCTGCCAATTGCAGCGTTTCCGATCCGTGACGTACATTGCGACATGACGACCGAAATGGACCTTTACTCTTGTCGTCGTAACAATTAAATGGTACGGTAAACAAATCTGAAAATCGCAACGAATTTTCAGAATACACGTCTGACGAGTTGGCAAAACGATCGACCAAATCGGTGAGGTCGAATAATTCCGTGTCAGTTCTCCTTTAAGAATGCACATGAGGATGCCGCGACAGCATTGTTAAATTTTTCAAATTTTTTTGGAGAAATTCAGTCGGTGCCAATCGTCTTTACATGATCTCTTATTATGAATATGCAACAAATTTTCTGCGTAGCATAACTTTAGCAAATACTTCTCTTTCCCTCAATTCAAGCATTTTATTCCAGCTTGACCGCACTCAGTCCAAGGATCTGTGCAAATGTACCAAACCTCGGCATGTCTATTCAATTACGATCACAATAATTCTTTAGTAATAATATTTACTTAAGAGGATGTGCTACAGCTTTTGCCCCGGCACCTTTGTCCGCCAGGGGGCGCCGATTTTGCCATGTATTCCTATGGGTGACATTTTTCCACGTTTTTTCATAATAATTGTGATCCAATTTTTTCCGTATTTTGTT
>JAVBJR010000027.1:0-2861 GCA_031546965.1 Dysgonomonas sp. | reverse complement strand
TCAAATTATTCAAATGTTTAATAATTTTTTGGACAGACTAAGAATCCGCCGAACATGTGTTGGATAGCAACGCTATCTGTCTTCCCCTGATGCAACCGTACGTGTTGCAAAGTCGTAAAAAATCACATACACTCCTGAATGTCCCTTCTAACCCTCTGCAAACTTTCACGATTAAATTGTAATTGCGAACTGAGAATAAAAATTAAGTCGGATACATTTTGGACCGCCCTCGTACATGGGGTGCGCGTTATCTAACGTTAATTCTCATCGTCGGAAGGAATAGTGTTACGAAAGTTACGATATTTTAAGTTACTGAGACAAAACTAATTACTCTAACGTAACTAAAACTAGTTTGTAATATGTTTTGACACGCTCCAGTTCTTTTATGTTCACGGATGGTTTTCGAAAAAACCGCTATTTAACGGTGAAAACCGGTTTTGTGGCCAAACTCACTGTAACATGCGCGTTATACATGGGGTGCATGTTATATAATAAAACATGTCAGTTTTTTTTGCCAGAAACTTGGAGATGGACAAACTGAAAAAATCCGTAAAATTCAGCGTGCTTTTGTTGAATATGCAAGGAGGGTCACTAAAATTATTCAAATTATTCAAATGTTTAATAATTTTTTGGACAGACTAAGAATCCGCCGAACATGTGTTGGACAGCAACGCTATCTGTCTTCCCCTGATGCAACCGTACGTGTTGCAAAGTCGTAAAAAATCACATACACTCCTGAAGGTCCCTTCTAACCGTCTGCAAACTTTCACGATTAAATTGTAATTGCGAACTGAGAATAAAAATAAAGTCGGATACTTTTTGGACAGCCCTCGTATATTCTTATCAAATTACTATTATCAAAAAGTAAATTAAGAATATATTCTTAATCAGCAAGTATACTTGCTGATTTGTCTCATAAGCAATAGGACCATATTTCTTACGAGGCAAGCCCGATATAAGATCTTAAAGGAACTTATGATCAGTATCTTACAGGTAAAAGTTATAAGTATTATTTCCCAAATATTATGACATTCTCCTAACTCAAACCAAGGAGTTATAAGGAGTCGCAACCTCCCCTGGCGAAATAGACGATGCGTAAAAGGGCGCGCTATTGGCTAACCCCCGACAGCCAATCGTATTGAGGCTGTGAAATTACCACCTGCTATCCCTTGCCGCAATCTTGCAGCGATGAAACCCGCGCTTTCGTTGGTTTTCAATCCTTGATTGCCAAAAAATCCGTGGCACGGAATTATAAATGCATGTTACAATTTGGGCGCAATTTCAATCGTCAGGAATGCATGACGATCAACTGCAGTGAAAACGTTAATTCGTTTTAAAGCATGTAATTCAAGTCAAGGTACGTTCAACATTATAAATAATAAATAATTCGAGAAATAATTTTATTTGTTAACACCACACCCACAGCATAAATGACTACGTTTATTCCATGCATTCCTGACACTTGAAATTGCGCCCAAATTGCAATTGCGATCCGCAATAAACATGCATTGAAAATTCCATGCCACGGATTTTTGGGCAATAATGGAGTGAAAATCGGCGAAAACGCGGGTTCAAGCGCCGCAAGATGGCGGCAAGGGATAACGGGTGGCAATTTCACAGCCTCAATACGATTGGCTGTCGGGGGTTAGCCAATAGCGCGCCCTTTTGCGCATGGTTTATCGCCCCAACGTGTGAATCACGCCTCTTGTACTTATAACTCCTTGCTACAATGCAACAAATATGCTGTTTATATACATTTTGATATTTTTGTATATTTTTGTAGTTAAGTGAGATTTCTAACGAGATTGTTGCATCGTCGTTTGCAAAATATCAATCCGATTGGGATCTTCTCTGTATTCACAATCACATAATCTGAATGCCTAACCTTAATTATAATGGTTCCGTGATATTCTTCTTTTCAAATTGAGCAGGGCCCGTCAAACGTTTGACGAAAACTTGCAAAATGCGCATTACTGTGTGAACTTGGCGTTTTTTAACTGTAATTTTAATGCGGAATTCTGGACAACCAGACAGGATCTGCAATGAAGATAAAACATTGAAATATCTTTGGATATTCATATATCATTAATTTTAAGTATATGCAATTTTAGTATAGTGTCTTTCTGCAAAGATGTTGACTGGCACTAAGATTTTAGTTCACCTCAGATGCTTGCCATCAATGTTTAAAGAACGTTTGGACAACCCTTAATTATTAATACGCATATGATAAAAATCTATCAAACTATCTTTACATAATGGGCATTGCAGATCGACATATTCTACCAGTATTCTAATTACAGATGAACTGCATGCTGTGTGAGTGCAGTAAAAGGAAACATTTGGCCAGTAGGTTTCACATATCGTGCAAGCAGATCCCGTGCCTTGGACTAATTCAATATGGTCGTTAATTCTATTCGCCATTGCTAACAGTCTTTGTTGTCCTAAAAGAATAGTATGCATTAGCTGATGTGTATTACAGTGCATATTTGGATATATACTCTATATATATGTTACAGGCAATGTGCGGAATCGGCAAAAAACGCATTGTCTATACCAAGTGCACAATTCTTTTGTCACCACCGCTATTTCGATATAGGTACATCGATCAGTACATAACAATAAACCATGCATTTACTTATTTTGTCTAATAACATAATGTAAACTAACATAAACACTATGAGAAAAAATGCATTATACATAAAATTGCTATTCCATTACATTTCCAGTATTTTCAAGCATATTAATTGAACTTTTTTCCATACTAATGGGCCGTTCAAATATTACGTAACGGGGAATGGGGGGAGGGGGAGTGTATACTTTTGTTACATAGGGGATAGGGGGGTTTGTAAAAGTGTTACGTA
>JAVBJR010000937.1:0-4143 GCA_031546965.1 Dysgonomonas sp. | reverse complement strand
AAGTATCGACTATAAAATAACAATTTGAATACAGAAAATGGCAGATTAAAAAATATTCACGGAGATATGACCGAACTAATACACTGTTTTCAACTTATGGTTGCACATATGCGCTCGTTACTGACGACGACGTAGTCACATCAGTATAGAATGCTTGCAATGCTTTCCAATCAATGTACAGTAAAACCCCGTTATAAGAAACTCGCTTATAAGAAATACTCGGATATAAGAAACTTTTTTTAAAGTCCCGGCTAAAAGTATAGACATTTCCATGTTAAGCAACTTGGATATAAGAAACTCGCATATAAGAAATACTCGCTCATAAGAAATATAAATTTTAAGAAATTTGGACAAAAGACTCGGATAAAGGAAATTTTCCGAGAAAGACATCAGATATGCAATCCCACATTGAACCGATTTACACAATTAGGGTCTCAAAATATTCTCTAGATGAATTATCAGCTTGTCATTTTGTGACACATCTTTAGTGTCATACATAAACTACCAAGAGTTGACATTATTGAGAATTTGAATCGTCAATAATGTCAACTTATAAGTAAAAATAAGAAGCAATCGACAATTCTGCAATGCTGTGATAATATTTCAACTCCTAAACAATAAACGAGTGTATGTATATTAAAGGAGAACTGACACGGTTTTGTAAGGTACCCTGATAATCGGCTAGTAAGGAGTTATTGTGTCCCTTATAACACTGGCTAAAGCAGAAATCGATTAAAAATTGAAGAAAAAAGTTATTAGAGTTTTACCGATTTACCTTGTGCTGTCACAATAGCGCAGTATGAAGTGCCCGTTGCTTCAAAACGAATGAAACGTCTTCAACCAATGACATCCTAGTGAATGACGTCATCGTACAAACTGCATTTCCAAATGCAAACGAATGCATTGAAGCCCCGCCCAATCATAGCTCAGCCAATCCTGAAAACTCGGCTCCTCCGCCGTCGCCGTGATTCATGCAAGGTAAACAATGAGCGCCCTATACTCGTAGCCGCTCGCAAGCCGCTGGAATGCCAGTGCCGTTTTCAGTGCCGTTTCCATGGAAACGCTTTGGCCGCGCATACGGTAAAACGCTAGTAACTTTTTGGTTTCAATTTTTAATCGATTTCTGCTTTAGCCAGTGTTATAAGGGACACAATAACTACTTACTAGCGGATTATCAGGGTACCTTACAAAACCGTGTCAGTTCTCCTTTAAAAGCTATTTATATTATTGTAATACTATATAATATGTTTATACTTTAAAAAGCCATTTAACTATATTTTTGTTTTAGAACTGTCTAATTAAGTATGCTTTACGAATTATTTAAAACTTTATTTATGTACACACTGCTTTTCAAATTAAGGAATTTATTACAAGGTGTATTTATTAATATCTGCTTATATTTTCTACAGCTATTTAAAAACTAAACTTATTTAACTTTTAATTGTATTTAAGTGTTGGCAGATGTGTACAAAAATAATATATAGTGATTGAAATTCCCACCAGCTCAACAACTTTTCTGAACGTTTCAAAAAGTTGAGATTTTCACACGCAGACTGATCTACGATCACCCCGCCCACCTTCAAAAGCCACACCCCTTCCACCTAAAATATGTGACACGATGAACAATGTTTACTACGAAAATATTGCCATCACTTGCGCAACTCATAAAGAAGACAAAATGAAAAAAAGTTCCTATTTTGGACATAAAAACACTAAAAACATTTTAAGTTTATTTCCTCCATCTTTAAAAATAATTCCCATATTTATCACAAAATCTTTTGTTGTTATCATTAAAATAATATTATTATTTACAGTGGCTTTTTCAAATGGTTAGAACGTTTAAAGGTTGTTCATTCAAACTTTTATATGTATCTATACTTTCATTTAAAAAGAAGAAAAGATAAATGGAACCTAAATTAGGCCTAATAGAAATACATTAATAGGAGAGAAAAAAATATGATATAAAAGGTATATTTAGGAAAATTACTGTTGTGAAAAGTGAACAATAGAGAAAAGTGAGGGTTTAGTTGAATCGAAATCAAGTGGGAGGAGTTTCTCTATATTCTTTCTTGAAAGAAAACGAGAAAATTGTTGGTTTCTGGTGCCATGCATTCAAAATAACAAACATCCAATTTTCTTATTGTAGTAAAAGTTGTGATAAAAAATAACTCAATGTCAATGCAAATAAATTCCCCATCGTTCATATATATTTATATATAAACCCTACAAATAAATTAAATACAAAAGACATTACTTTTTCTTTAATAGTATATATAAAACTAAAACCATTAATTTATACAAACTAATGCACATCCTGAATTTATTTCCAAGATATTGAACTAAACTTTACAATATAATAATTAAGTAAAAATGTATTTAAATAAAGCTAAAATAAAGTAAAAGTATGATTAAGTATAAATATAATTTGTTGATGAAACCACAATAAAACATAATTATGGTACAATTTCAGGCATTTTAGGTTAAGCCACTACCTTCTAGTTCGAAGTTTTGACAACAGATGGCGCTCAACAAGGCGAATTCGTCTTATTTAGATTCATTACAGCTTTCCAAGAAATTTACAATAATTATATGTACAAATATAATTTCCTGTTGAAATCACGATCAAAAAATAATAATGGAACAACTTTAGGCATTTTATGGAAGTCACGCCCTTGCAGTTCGAGATTTTGACAACAGATGGCGTTCAAATAATAAGTAAAAGTACGGTGTAATGCTCTAAATTAAAGCACGGATAAAAGCAGGTTTTTGGAGAATATAATAAAAATAACATTGTAAAGCGGATTATATAGGATTGGAAAGAAGATTGGAATTACATAAGATGTTTTTTGTTGTTGTTGGGAGTTTGTAGGAAATATTCGCCCGAGGATAAAAGTCACTTATCTCAAGTTTGGATCGTGTTAAGCATGGCATGTTATGTGTTAGTGGCTAGGGGCCAACCACGCCAGTGACACCAACTCAACTTTCTTTCCAACAAATGTCCACTTTTTATAGAGGAAATGATGGGCAAAAAAAGGAGCAATAACGAGACAATTCTCACGCCAACCAACAAATCATCGATCGCATTTCATTTGCATTCCACTTTTTCCCACACATTTTCACGCCCATTTCCTTTATCTTCCAACTATACTATACTATATACTTGCAAAATTCACACTTATTTAAACAATAATATTGTTCTACTGTTCATTGTCTTATTACTGTCTTATGGTTGATGTCAACAGCATCGTCGTTAAATTCATTTTAATTTTTATCTTCATTATTACCATTACTTTTATCATTATCCTCCTAATGATTTTATTCATCATCTTGATTATCCTCATCATCTTCATCACTATCTTCATTAAACCTATTCATCTTCTCCATAATCCTATTCATCATTATCTTCATAATTATCTTCATCATCATCTTCATCATGTTCGTTTTCACATCTTCATCATCCTATTCACCATCTTCATCTTGTTCATCATTTTCATCGTCTTCATCATCATCTTCATCGTTTCCATCATCATCATCTTCATCATCATCTTCATCATCTTCATCATCTTCATCATCATCTTCAACATCATCATCATCATCTTCAACATCATCATCATCATCATCATCATCTTCATCATCGTCTTCATCTTCATCATCATCTTCATTTTCATCATCTTCATCATCATCTCCCTCATCATCTTCATCATCATCGTCTTCATCATCTTCATTTTCATCATCATCATCTTCATCATCATCATCATCATCATCATCATCATCATCATCTTCATCATCATCTTCATCATCATCATCATCTTCATTTTCATCATCTTCATCATCATCTCCCTCATCATCTTCATCATCATCGTCTTCATCATCTTCATTTTCATCATCATCATCATCTTCATCATCTTCATCATCATCTCCATCATCATTATCTCCCTCATCATGTTCATCATCATCAACGTCTTCAT
The DNA here is from genome assembly GCA_031546965.1 of Dysgonomonas sp. GTDB lineage: Bacteria > Bacteroidota > Bacteroidia > Bacteroidales > Dysgonomonadaceae > Dysgonomonas_A. Next base: position 175 of record JAVBJR010000937.1, on the reverse strand, counting down.
CATCTTCATTTTCATCATCTTCCTCATCATCATCTTCATCATCATCATCATCATCATCATCATCATCATCATCATCATCATCATCATCATCATCATCATCATCATCATCTCCATCATCTTCGTCTTTATTTTCATCATCTTTATCATTTTCATCATCATCATCATCATTATCATC
>JAVBJR010000066.1:0-5265 GCA_031546965.1 Dysgonomonas sp. | reverse complement strand
TCGGTCGTCAAGTCACAATGTACGTCACGGATCGGAAACGCTGCGATTGGCAGAAATTCGAAAACGTTCGATTTCGATCGCCGACGATCGGTCTCATTGGCTCGCGCCATTTTGCCACAGGACATTATGACGCCAGCGCCGTGACATCGCACTCCGGTGACACCATGGCGTCACAACTATAACTAGTCGTAACTATTTTTAACTAATGTTTCCAAAGCTATCGTTCCCGTCAATCGTTTTTTCGGCATAATTTCCATAAACTCGGAACTTTTCAGGGTATGTTCAAAAACCGTGTCAGTTCTCCTTTAAGTCCCTTTAAATAATAGCTCTAACTTTATCTCTGAATGTGGACATTTGTGTAGTTACGCCTTATGTTATTTTCCCCAATATGTCCAATAATTGTTAAAGGGACAGTCCACTCTAAAATGAAAAAAAACATATGTTGTGCGCAATGAAAAACTATACATCTTTGCAATTGGATGTGTTAAGAAATTCGCGATAGTTAACGAGAAATTAAATGAAAACCGCGTGAAGTGCGCGTTTTAACATCACATTTGCCGGTGCAAAACGGCTGGGAGAACGCCGTTCGATCGGTCGGTCCAAGGGTCGATCGAATCGCGTTCCATGCGCGCTTGTTGGCTGTGCGCACGCAGCCTCGCACCCCCTCCGGCAAAAATGGAATTGGAACGTGATTGGCCGCCCATTCGGGCGGACCGGTAAAACCACGCCCCGTTTAACACCGTTTTTATTTAATTTCTCGTTAACTATCGCTAATTTCTTAACACATCCAATTACAAAGTTTCGTAGTTTTTTGTTGCGCACAACATATGTTTTTTTTTCATTTTAGAGTGGACTGTCCCTTTAAAGGAGAAATATCATGGTAATTTCAAATATTTTTAATTATTTCTAAAGATTTTCTCAAGTTATATTGTGATGTTTGGTATACTTTCCAAAAGTATGAGAATTTTCAAAGCAATACTGCAAACGGAAAAAATCATAAAAATGCGATAGAGAGGTGGCACAAACGGCACTGACAGTGCCAACCACGCCCTTTTGCTCATACATTTATGATGTCATGGTCGGCAGTTAGCCATTGGCGTTCCAATTCATCATAATTCTTTAATTCTCGATCACTCCGTCAATAACTTTTGTAAAAATATTCCAAAGGAACTCGTAGTTTTAATTTTCTTTCCTTTCAACAGTTTTAAGGGCATGGCCGGATCCAAAACCATGATATGTATCAAAAGAGTAATATTGCGGATAAATAGGAAGTCTTTCAGTCGGTCTACGATTTAGTTGATACGAAAAGGTCCACCTTCTTTCGAACGTGCTTTTTGGAATAAACACTGATTGGTTCACCACCGGCGCTGCCTGCGGGTATAAAAGCCAAGGTCACCGAACCGAGCTATTTGTGGCGAACGTTTTCGGCTTCCTAATCTGATTGGCCACACACACAAACCAATCAGTCCAATCAGTGTTTATTCCAAAAAGCACGTTCTAAAGAAGGCGGACCTTTTCATATCAACTAAATTGTAGACCGACTGTATGTGCCCTTTATAATGACGCCGAAATGTCAAACCTTGACCCTTGTTTCAAGGTCATCCATGTTAAAGGAGAACTGAACTGGTTTTGTAACCCCCCCCCCCTTGAAACTTTGTCCAGCAGCTGAAAACATGTCAGTAAACACTTTTGTAGTTTCAGAAAAGTTTTCTTAAATTTATTTGCAGTGCGATATTTGCGATTTGAGCTATATAAAATTAAGTCATCGGAGGCATAACGTTAGTTTTTTGCCGAATTTAGCATTGAAAAGTCCCGTGAGTTCCTAAACGACGCCTCTTTCTGTCTACGTCATAGCTCAGATTTATTAACATATCTAAGCCAATATTCGTCGTATTACAAAACGGGAAGTGGCAAACAGTTTCTTTTTACTCCATCTTCATGTTTATTGAAGAAAATTGGTATGTCAAAAACCAGTTCAAATGTTCCAGCTAGGGCACAGTTTCTGTACCCACTGATACATTGCAACAGAATGCTACCCTCGATCATGTTGCGCTTCTCTGCAACGCATCCCTGTTTGTGTGGCGAACTTGCTGTTCAGGGGCAGCAGCAAAACTGAAATGGTGATTACTCCTTCATTTTACCACCTATTGACGTGAAAACGTCTTTAAAAAGGCTGCAATGGACGGTCTCTGCTAAACCTCCAGAACGGACATGACGCATTAACTGGTTCCGCTACTTGCTTACGTCACACACATTCAGGCTGCGTTTATCGTCGATTTGTTTGAGCTTGTTGAAATAGCTCCCACTGCTCTTTCAGTCGGCTTTTCTGCGTGACACGCCCCCGCGGGAGCGATCCTCCAATCGGCGATCGCAGAGATCGCTGGGACAATTTAGCTTGCATGCTTTTTGTCCGGATCTGTTCCGATTTGATTTTACCCGCTCTTTATTGCGCTTTTCCAGCTAATGCAATGTTAAAAAATGCTGGCGCTGGAATTGCACCTATTTTTATATAGACATCCCGCAGTTGCACGATAAACGCATCAGAATGTTGATTGCGCTGCACTTGAAAAACGCGGTTTTAAAAGCGCATCCATTGAATGGCGTCCCTGCTAATTTCTGCCAGCAATATTGACGATAAACGCAGCCTAACACGTCACACGCGCCGGCCGATTCAACTCAAGGACCTTGGACTCAACTGCAACCGCCACATGGCATCACTTTCTCACGCTTTCTCACCACGGAATTTAGAATAGGGGGCATCCGTTAATTACGTCACTGCCACCACATAATTTAGATTAGGGGGCATCCGTTAATTGCGTCACTGCCACCACATAATTTAGATTAGGGGGCATTCGTTAATTACGTCACTGCCACCACATAATTTAGATTAGGGGGCATTCGTTAATTACGTCACTGCCACCACAGAATTTACAACCCGTTTTCACGCAAACCCAACGGTAGTATGTGCAATGCTACCCGCCCCAGGTTTTTAATTAATCTAATTATGTACAATTTATATACAATGTATACATGGATATAGACAAATTAATTAATACAAACCTCATGAGGCAAATGACCCACAACATTTTTGTAGTTTCTAACTTTTGTAATAATGTACATTAATTTAAAACACTTGTTCGTCAAGGTCTGCGGCGAATTTTGAGCAACCGCAATACGCAAAAGGTCTTCCAGCAATTTTCCAAGGGATTTATCCAACAGGTGCGGTTGTTCTTGATACTTGTCAAACAGGAATCGGAACCGTTCTTCCAAACCCTCAAAAGCAAGCTCATTGTCGTGAATTAATTGCAGTCTTTCAATCAATTCGTTTATCTCCGGTCCATCAACAAACGAATCCAACACGAAAGCAATCTCGTTTTCATTCGGATTTTCGTTAGTTTCCATGAAAACAGCGTCTGCAGTGGCGGCTGCCATTACGAGTAATGCTAAAATAGGGGCCGGACGAGAATAGAGGCTCGGCGTGTCGCGTTTATGACGCATCTTACTCTCTAAACAGGGTGCCACCGGGTACCACCTGCCTGACAAGGTGTACCGTTTATACAGATGGCACCCTGTTTAGAGAGTAGCATACGTCATAATCGCGACCAAAAGGCGGCTCACCTCTCGAGCAGATTGCTGTATTATGACCCGGTCACGCTAGATGGCAGCACTGCAGCATTCCTTTTTACATTTTACCGTCAGTGATTCATACATTTTTGATAAAAATTAAACAATATACATAGAAATGTTTATTTAACGAGACAAAAATCACAATATATTTGTAAACCGATTGATATTTAACAGTTTATGAATTATTTTAGCTAAACGCGCTGCCGTTTATTATCTGGACAATGAGCTGTATACAGCTCATTGATCTGGATTTAATTTCGTGGGATTCTTTCGCTTTCCCCAGACGCCGGAAACAGCTTTGCTACGATGCAGGGAAGCCTGATGATAGATGCGAAAAACGGACTGTTTGTAAGTAAATTTGATGAAATACAGGTATTAAACTGCATTTTAGTGAAATGTATGAGTTAATACAACGCCTAAAGTCATAAATGATCTGTAAAAATTACAATTTAATAGTTTATTTTTATTTTGTGAATATATAGGCCTATTCCAATTTGGAAAATTTTGCCGCAGCTGTCGGCCATTGTTGGTCATATCACAATAAAGCACACCATGGACAATTTAGCTCCTTGATTTAGCATTCGTTTTATTTATTGATTTCTGACGTCACCTGAATAAATATGAGAACGAGTTAAAGTCTGTTTATTTATAGTTCTTTTTACATATCTATATACATTAATTACTGTAACATTTAATACATGTGATATATTTTAAATATATATGGTTATGGTAATTTTAAACATGTATAATGTAAATTCAAAATGGCTGTCTGTATTTTTAGAGTGGTAATTAATCGAGTTCGGATACAATCAACTTATGTCCCAGAATGGGAAACATTAAAACAAATTATAAATATAAAAATATTGTTAGCAATAATTGATTTATATAGTTATTTAATAATTAAAGGTGAATGGATGGCTTTGTTTAAAGGTGAACAGAACAGGATTTGTAACATACCCTGGAAAGTGTGCAATTCTATAGAATTGATGCCAATAAAACGATTGGCGCAAACCAAACTTTTTTTAAAAATTGTTTAAAGAAGTTACGAGTAGTTAAAGAGGGCGACGCTGTGGCGGCATGGAAGGACGGTGTCACCGCGCCGGTGTCACAGTGTCCTGTTCCGGGAAAAATTTGAATTTTCAGCCAATGAGGCCAAGCGCCTGTGCAGCTTCAGCCAATGGCAGCGCTAATCAATGGCGCTCCAGTGTACATATCTCACACTGTACTCTTAAGAGTACTACTCAAATACGAAACTAAATAATTCATATCTGTGGCAATAACGCTTCAAATGGCCTAAAATTTTGGGACAATGTTCCTAAATTAGTGGCAATCACATGCTACTTTTTTCAGGGTATGTTGCAAAACCTGTTCAGTTCACCTTTAATGTTTTGAATGTCCATTTCTTTTGCAGATTTACACAAAATGATACGATATGACTTCACACTTGCAACCAGAATCAGCAATCGAAGAGCACCAGGAAGAAGAAGCCGTGGTCACTGCATCCGAAATAAGCGGTCACCAGGATGATGACCGCAGAGGATACAAGTGCAGCTTTTGCTACAAACCCTTCCAGAAGCTGGACGATGTCCGCGTCCACTTCCCCATCTGCAGGCAGGAGAGACCTCACAGTTGTCTAGA
>JAVBJR010000625.1:0-2859 GCA_031546965.1 Dysgonomonas sp. | reverse complement strand
TGGGTGAAAGAATGTGTGAGAAGGAAAAGAACCTCACAGAGGGGAGAGATGCAGTCTAGATGGAGGGAAGAAAAGCAAGAAGCATTAGCAGAAATTGGGATGACCGAGGCAGAAATAGAGACACAGGAACGATTAGGGTATAGAGTACAAGAAGAGATGGTTAGACGAGTAATTGATTACTATATGCAATATCGGGAGATGAAAATCCAACAATCTAAATATAACCCAGACTATAAGGAAATCAGACCTGTAGGAAGAGGGGCAGAATATTTGAAAAGGGAAGGAGGGAGTATAAAAGAAATCAGACTGCTGGCTGAGGGGAGAATGGGGACGCTAGGGAAAGCGGCGGAATATTGGAAACAGGGAAAGGAGAGGCTATGTAGGATATGTGAAGAAAAAGATGAAACAATGAGACATATGGTGGAGGAGTGTGTGGGGAGAGAAAACAAAGAAGGAAAGTTAAGTGAATTACTAGATGAGACAGGGAGGGGAAGACAAGACTTGAAAAAATTAAAAAAAACAGATTGAAATGAAGGATAATAGGGAGAGAACTAACACAGGGTGCGACTCGTAGTTAAAGTAAAAATTCGGAAAATGTAAGCGGTGATGTAAAAATCCTCTTCTAATACCCCATGGGGGTAAAGAGAATAAAGTTTATCTATCTATCTTATACGTATTCAGCAGTTGACTCAAACGTAACATCCGCTGTGACATCATTTCCGGTGTAGGTCGAGTCGAAGCCAAGAGACCAAGAAGTGGTTTATGGTCTGTACGAATTTGGAACCTGTAGCCATACAGGTAGTGGTGAAATTTCTTCACAGCGTTGACAATCGCAAGAGCTTCTTTGTCGATTTGCGCATAGTTACGTTCCGCTGCCGACAATGTTCTGGAAAAAAATGAGACTGGAACTTCCATCCCATTTGGTAGTACATGTCCAAAAACAGCCCCAATTCCATATGGCGAAGCATCACACGTAACTGTGATAGGCAAACGAGGATCAAAGTGCGCCAAAAGACTATCGGATGAGAGTAGCATCTTCACCCGTCGAAATGCTTCATCATGAATAGGCAACCAGTTCCAAGGCACTGCCTTGTCGAGAAGTCGATGCAATGGTTCGGCCACAGATGCTTTATTGCGCAGAAAGGCATGATAGAAGTTAAGTAATCCCAAGAATGCTTGAAGTTCTTCCTTTTTCTTGGGAACAGGAGCATTGTGAATCGCTTCCACTTTCTCAGACCTTGGCCGTATCCCACTGGCATCCACCTGGTATCCTAGATACTCGATCTTCTCTGCTCCAATTATGCACTTATCTTGCTTCAGGAGAATGCCAGCCTCTGAGAAACGCTTTAGCACTGCACGAAATCGCTGGGATAACTCCTGCATTGTCGCTCCCTTTATCAGGATATCATCGAAATATGGAAAAGTACCAGGAATTCCTTGAAGCAGGCATTCGATGAATCTTTGAAATATCCCTGGGGCAGATGATACACCAAATTGAAGCCTGTTGCACTTGAATGCACCTCTGTGTGTTGTAATAGTTTGTAGCTTGGCTGATGCTTCGTCCACTCTCAACTGTAAGTAAGCTTGGGATAAGTCAAGTTTGATGAAGTACTGTCCACCTGCCAATTCTGCTAGCAGATGTGGAACCAAAGGTACTGGATGAAGATCTTGATTCAAAGCACGGTTAATGGTACTTTTATAATCCCCACACAAACGTAAGTCACCGTTTGGTTTGAAGACGAGGACTATCGGTGTTGCCCATTCTGAAAATGTCACTGGTTCGAGGACCCCCAATTCACATAGGCGGTCAATTTCCTTGTCCAACTTGGAACGTAAGGCCAGTGGAACTCTTCTTGGTTTTAGGCACACAGGTGCTACTCCTTCTTTCATATGAAGAGTCACAGGAGGACCAAAATATTGGCCTAATCCTTCTGCAAACACCTCACTGAACTCACTCATGACTGCTGTGGGCAGTCAAGTAGCACATTATCATTACAAGGCAAGTTTTCGGGATCTTCCAGCATCATCGTGTCTTCTGTATATTCCAACAGCGATTGTTCCACAGAATTTAACTGAGTTTGAGGTGTGAGTTGCGATGTGTCAGTAATCTTAATCAATAATTCTCCTGTCACAAACTTCAGAAAGTCTTCATTTTCATAGGCATTTGCTGGCTCCTCTGGTTCAATAATTGCCTCCTTCACAGATGTATGCAGCGACAGAGGGATATCCGCATTATTTGAAGAGAGCAACAGCAATCGGAGTCTGTGGTGGACATCACTTGGCAAAGGATGGCTGTGAAACCCACCTATGCCTCTTATCCTTGAAAACAAATTTTCAAGGCAGTCTTGGTTTACTCGAGATGCTAGTACATATTTTCCATTTGCTTTCAACATGTCTCTGTGCAATCCCCGCAAGGACTCAATAGAAATGAGGAATCCTTTCTGGCATGGAAAAGGCCCTTTCGTTTGCCAAATCGCATCGTGTAGGCTAAACGTTTCAGTTTTTCTAGGGCCTCATTTTGAGCTTCAAAATTTTTTCCAAAGCCATTCCGTTGTATCAAGTGTTTGTCATACACTGGCACCCTGGAATTTAAGATATCAAATCCATCGTTAATTATCTTGAAGAATGATGCAGCCTGTGAATTTCCCAGAACAAGTTCAATTCCTTTAGCCACTGAGTTGGACAAAAGTTGAGCAGCCATCCTAACATTCTGTCATGTTCTTCCAGAGACCTGCAGGTGTCCAAGACTGATATGGCAGCATATTTTCAGTTCGCCAACATCCTTGGACAGTAAATCTTCAACGATAGATTTGGTAATACACATCCCACTTGCTAGAGTGACGCCATCATCCTGGAAAT
>JAVBJR010000255.1:0-10498 GCA_031546965.1 Dysgonomonas sp. | reverse complement strand
TAGCAACCCTGCCTAACACTGAGAAAATAAAGTTGGTCAAAATGACTCAAAAGGTTAGTCATTGCTCTAAACTGGTCATTTTGACTAACTTCAGTTAGTCATTTTCGTATTTCACAAACATTGTGACCAATGTAGTTAGTCATGTGTTGGTTAAAATGACTAACACAGTTAGTCACTGAATATATATTGGTCAATTTGACTAAGGAAGTTAGTCAAAATGACTAAGCAGCACATTACCTTGGTCAGAATGACTAAAAACGTTAGTCACAATGACACTGGTCAATGTAACTAAGGAAGTTAGTCAAATGACAGGCAAATTTGAGCATGCATCTATGCATGCCCATACAATTTTTATTGATTTCTGAATGGAAGGTAAAATTAATAAAGTCGCAATTTCAGTCACAGTGACTAACCTCCCTAGTCAAAATGACCAACTTTTGAAATCAACGTGACCATATCCTTGGTCAAAGTGACTAACTTCTTTGGTCAATGTGACTAAGCAAACTAGTCATTCTCAGGACAACGCTTTGACTAACCTAAGTTAGTCATTTTGACCAACTTTATTTTCTCAGTGTAAGCAAATGCAGTAAAACCTGTCTATGTTGGAATCTCAAGGGACCAATCAAAGTTTCCACGACAGGACTGGTTGCTGCTCCTTAACCACATGTTCACTGCGGTCTTGATGTCTCCATTGGAGTTGAATAGTTGCCATTTATAACTTTTTCCACGTTTCAAGCCCTAAAAACTTTAAATAGACAACTATTCAACTCTGACACTGACATTGTTGCCTAAGCGATCCAGTGGTTTAAAGAGCAATCAGTCCTACTACTTGGACGGAACCTGCCATTTCCTTAACAAGTATGATCAATTCCTGAATGCCAATGGTGAATATTTCTAGCGAATCCATGTGCATGGAACCTCCTTAGATATTGCTTTAATTAACTAGCCAAAACATACTTATGTATGTTTTAATTCCACCAAATAAAAAAAATGTTTCTATGTTTCATCTGAACGCTCTAATACTTTATTGTCGTAGAAAAATATGCAGTACTTACGGGAGGCACTACAGTAGAAAATCGCATTTAGACAGAAACTAAATTGCAAAATGGCAAAAAATTATGCATCACGTGTTAAGGAAGGTCGTTTAGGTCAAAGGGTCGTTAAAACACTTTCTATTGGGCATTTCCATTAAACTAAGGGCGTGGAATTATAGAGATCCGGTTTCAGAAGGGAGCTGCGCCCGCCAGTCAAGTGTTTTTCAGGTTTTAAAATAAAATTCCGCCACAGACAGGTCAAATTCTTGCTTATTTATGCCAAAGGTACCAAAATTTAGATTTGCATCCACGTCTGAAAGGTTCCACAATACAGTTTTTTTAATGGATAATGGTGCCATGGGGCAAAAACATTGAAAACGCTTTGGCATATACAGGTTTCCAGCATTCACAGATTCCAAAATAGACAGGTTTTACTGTACTATAGTTTATACATTAGTCAAGATAACCTTACAATGTGAGAGACGACTACCACTGACCACAGCTATTAGCATCATCATGGTGCACACTATGCTTCTGCCTATATTTTAAGTAGCATTGCACTTAAAGCAACTAAAGTCCTTCTCAGTCCAACAGAAAAGTAGATTCCATGAATTTGATTAACCAGGTATACAGTTTACATCCGAGATCTTCCGCTGCCAAGAATTGGTCCGATTTCAGCCAATCACGGTAATACCCTGAACTTCTCTTAAATCTTTGGATTCTACTTTTCAGTTAGACTGATAAGGGGACTTTATATATTTGGTATTTGTCAACATGTCACAATATATGTGTACCTGACTATTTTAATATACATGTCTTTCCCAAAGACATAACCAGGAAGAAAAATTGGCTGCCTGTTCCATTCTCTTCCCAGACACGTGCCCAATTGATACCCCATAATCGGTGCCGCCACCTGCCGCCTCTCCCATTGTCATAGTCCGAGGCTGAAATGCTTCGCATGTTTTGTCCTGAATAAAGTTAGCAAGTAATATCCGTGAGAACTAAAATTGATCCAAGTCCAGTAGGTTGAATAAAATAAACTAGAGTTAGAATCGGTATTCCATTGTTAATGCTATTTTGGAAAAGCAGACATTATATATTTTACTTGTTTGTTTTTTAGTCCCATCATGTGCAGGTTACTATCCGAACCCTGATGGCACAGGTAGCAATTTTCCTTGTAAAGCGCCAGCTCCTTACTGCTACCTGAACGAAGTGTGCTGCGCTGACGCAAGTGGCACTTCTGAAGAATTGTTTTGTTTTTCAACAATTCCACCTACGCAAGCGCCAGTGACACAAGCTCGTAAGACATCGGTTGGTTGTACAAAAGTTAAGAAAAATGTGAGTAATTTTTATACTTTTGTTTTGCAGCAGGGGGAGCTTGTCCAATTAAAACACCGGCCCTGACATGTAATCCAAACGCACCCCACGAAACTACTTGTTTAGTAAGTGCAGGTCCTCCCGCAATAACCAACTGTCGCCCCAACGAAGTCTGCTGCTCGTTCACACGCACAGGCACTCCTTGCTGCGTTATTGTTTCATAAACCCTTTTCACGATGAACTTCGCGTGTCCGGAAGTGGGAGCAGTAGTCGGGAGCGGTAGATGCTTTTCGCCCATTTCTCCCACACTGGCGGCCAAATGCTTCTGGAACTACCAGCGAACCACACATGGGCATAAAGCCGTCACCGCGCTATCGTTCTCTGCTACCACTGCTACACATGCGCGACAAAGATTTATTATTCTGCAAGCTGCCATAACCAAACTGTGTATGTTTCCCAGTAGGAAAAGATATAACTCTGCACTTAGCACAAATAATACATAACATGCACAGCCTACATGGAAAACACCATGCCAGCCGAAAACAAGAAATCAGTAAAGCAAAAATACTAAACATAAGTAGTTGCACAAAATCTTATTTACAAAGTATTCCCATCATTTTTCGAACTTTTGCATCAAAACCAAGTTTATTAGTTCCTGCCTCGAAAATGACTACTAGCGAGGATCACATTTCGAAATTCTTATTCTGTATAAAATGCTAACCATACAAAAAGAGTTGTAGGCGGTATATAGATAAAAACACAACCACACGTATTGCATATTAAAAAGTAGACTAGAGAGCAATCCAGAGTGTGTGTCAATTCATTGAGCATTGCATAGAAGCTTTAACGGTAAAACGGACCGTGTTCTATCTCGACAGTATCCAAAACTTGGGTGCGTTACTTATTGCACAATGAATGGGTTTCCTATAAAAAATGTCTTGGTCAACATCAAGTATAGAAATCTGTGTATTAATGATCGACAGCAGCACATTGTAATAATTTGCATATAGCAAAACTTGGAAGCAGTGTTGGTCAACAGCAGTAGGTGGAAATGAGGCTTCAACCCTGTTTAGTCACAGATATGAAGAGGACCCGCCCACTGATATCCTACGGTGTTATTCGACCAACTAAATTTTTAACTGCATTTTTGAACAATATGAAGAAATCGTGTTAAATGGAACGGTCTGTACAGCTCATTGCTGCGATACAGAAAATCTTCAAGACGTCTGATTGTGCGCTATAAAATCACTGACGGGCTCGATGCTCCCCAAAGTTACTCTTTTTAGACTATAATATATCGCTCGTCTTGTCAACTTCCAAATCGAAACTAACATTCAATGCAACACTTCCAATGTTGTACCAAGGAGTTATAAGGTTGTACAGTAATAATATAGTTCCAGTTCACCAATGAAATCATTGAAAACCACTTTGGCGGAAATCCCATGCGAATACCTATTCAGGGTACTCAGTGACAATTTTAAACCAAATTCCCTGATTTCCAGGTCACTTTTCTGACATTTCCATGATTATTTGAAGACATAGCAATTGGGACATTTATAATAAAATATATTTTACAGCACATTTGCTTGTTTTTCCAACAGTATTACATTAATTATATCTGAAAATGAGAGTTTAACTAAATTGTCAAGAGCTGCTTTAGTACATTTACAGAAAACCAGCTTATGAATACATTAATTCCAACAAAATAAGGTACTTATCAGATGAGATTTAATTCTGCACACTAGAACAAATAGCTTATGACTAGAAATGTAAATTTAAGCACACCATCAAATTACCCCACTAACTAACGGCTAACTTAAAAGAAAAACCAATTTTAGGGGCAAAAATTTAAAATTCCCAGATATTTCCCTGATCGCTGGGTAACCTGCTATTATTATTTCCCAAATCCTCATAGATTCCAGAAATCTGAGTGGCACTACTTAGGTAACCGAACATATACAGTAAACATAAATCAGTAATAGTTGCATGGCAGACTGTTTGCACATTGGTGTGGGTACGTTATAACATAATGCACGACAAAAAATAGTCCCTTTTCTGTTACCATTTTGGCAATTTGTTAAGGCGCCCTAGCATGCTACCATTTCTTCTGTCTGACTGGCTCCCTATTGGTCAGGTAATTCACGTGACCGAGCGTAGAGATACATCTCCAAGTGACAAGGCACGCCTATCCCTTAACATCTTCCAACTATGAATGATTTTGACTTAATTAAAAACCACAATCTCTGTAGGGGAGACCGGGGCCAAATGCGTCAAAAATCACTTACGAATTAATTCCCGTAAAACTACTTGTCGTAAAATTAAAAACGAACCTGTGTTTGAAAGCCAAGGATATAGGCTTGAAGGCTATAAATTTTTTACCTGGGTTCATACGATTGCGCCCGCGTGAAAAATCCCCAAAGTCACATGGGCGCAATGTTGAAAATCGGAATTTTGCGGGGTAAAACCGCCATTAAATACAGCAAGGCAGTCGTTGCGATTCACAACTCCAGACCTATATTATATATTGTTCTAAATACATTGAATAACTGTAGAAAAAATATTACGAGCAATTTATTTCCACTAACCTGGCCAACGGACGGTTTTCCTCACCTCATGTTGCTAAACTTATCAAATAACGCCAACTACAAATCCATATAAATCTAATTAAACCGACTCCAAAATCAGAGTTGATTTAATGGCAAGTAGACAATGTTGTTATGAACTTACTTTGATCATGAATCGGCCATTAGAATTGGCTATAGGCTAAAAATCAACCTTGGATGTGGCGAAATCGTATGGAAAAACGAAGCTGATGCCGTACACGGTACTCGATACGCGACACTCGAAACGCGATACCGCGCGATACTCGATACGCCGTACTTGGTACGACATACCGGTATTTTGACGGCGTTCGTGCCCCACTCAGACTTTGAACAAGCAGGTTATGTTTACAAATCATCAACGAAACGCACAGCAACAAACTAGGGTGCATTTTTAAGGTTTCAAACCAGGCTGCAACATATGCTAAGTATAATGATTTTTCGATGTTTATGAAAAACGCCGGAATTCGGAATATGCGAGTGTAAATGTTGATGTAGGTTCGCTGAAATCGTATCTTCCGAGTTATTTCCAAATCGGCTCATGCGAACGTCATCAAACTTTGACAACATTTGCAGTCACATGATGGGATAGCTTGACTGCAATATCCCGATTTCTGAGTTGTGTTTGCGATCGCCACGCCTTTTGGCGGTTTTACCCCATGTCGCATTTGGCCCCGGTCTCCCCTACTCTTATTGTTGGTTTTAAGGGCCCTGACCCAAATCTCGCTTGATCCTTCCTGTTCCTGGTTCTTTAAGTGATATCAGACCTTTCCTGTTCCTGGGTCTTTCACTATTAAAGCATAAGCTGTGCTCACCTTTACTGAGTTGCATTTATACCACAAGAGGGTGTACTTTACTCAATAAAACTGATGTATCATTGCAAGTTCATAATTTACTCTGCGGCCCATCACTATTGAATTTTACCAAGGATTCTGCTTCAATAGACTTCAGTCATGTAACCGATATAGGTTCTTGTACTGCCTGTGGATTAAGCATGAATTGCAATTGATTGCAAGATTATTGTTAGTTGACCACCTCACGTTCAATGGGTAGACCAAATCAGAAAAACGTAGACAACATTATTTGGAACATGTTGCCGTAAATTGAGTTGAAATTCGTTGTTTTAGTTTTGAGTTTACCTCTGATCATTGACTGCAACTCTCAACCTGAGATGCTATGCAATGAAGAGCAACATCATGTTAAAATGAGTAACCTGCAAATACGCACAAGACATCCCCAATATCAATAATTAAACTTGAACAAAAGTTTTGCCTCACGAAATGTAGAGCACATGCTCCAAAAGAGATGAAATAAACGGAGTCCTGAGTATGGACATAAGGGTCAGAACTCCGGCCTGAAGTAGTTCCTCATGCCATAACTCCACATGCGTGGTGTGCGAGCTGTGCCAAATGGACCACTTTTTATTAAATTTGTTTTGAAGAACACGCACCAACCTTGCTATTCACCACTGAGTGCAAGTTCTTACTACAGAGTAAATCACTACAGCACATATTATCCGTTTATTGTAAATAAAACAAATGCATGTCAAAACTCCGATATTTTTTTTAGTCCGGTAAGTGCTGCATGTATGTACCGTTCATAAATACTAAATTATGTATTTAACTGTGCATGCTGTTGAATTGAGATGTAAACAGTTGCTAAATACCATTGAACAGCTGTGAAATATCAATGTGAGGTCGCGCTTCACTATTACCACGTTTACATGGTCGAACTATAAAGTCCTCTGTCGTTATAGTTCGACACACAAGTAAATATATAAATTCAGAAAACTGCAACTATAGAGTTTACGCAATCCCAGGATTTATAACTGCAATTGAGTTTTTGAAGTTGTATACGTAGTCAGGCACGCTTTATTTTCTATTCTCTTATATGGAACACATATAATACTCGAAAAGTAATCATAGGAAAAACCTTTCCTGCTATATTGGGAAGCGATGATTTGAAAGTGTGGACAGGTGCATTTTGACTTTCTATACAATAAGTGAAATAATCTTTAAATGAATAAGCTTTACATTATCATGGCGTTTGTTATGGTCAATAAAGTGAATTGTGTTTTTCTAGTATATAAATGCACACTAGATCCAACGTTACTAATTATAACTATCAACTGCAACACTTTAAGGTACGTAAAAAATATATGCTGGTAGCAGATCTGTATGCAGTTCACATCAGCAGACGTATTTTCCATTATATTTTCATTCAAATACAATTGCGATCATCCTGAGCATTATAATAATTTTTTGCCTGCCTTGTTGTCAATTAGAAAGTTGCACAGATCTGAACATTCTTCATATTTTTTAAGACGAAATTTAAAATTTTAATGAACTGCTGAGATATTGCTCTGTATGGGTATCAAAATTGAAAATTGGTAGTGAAACTTAGCAAAGTGATTTTTATTGTCTAAAATGCAGCACTTTCCTTTATGAAATTATTGTCATCTGCCATATAATAATTCTTGACTATTATCCACACCGTGATTTTGTATCTTCTGCAAAATCCCAGTTTTGGAATACATTTTCAAAAATTAATTTGTGGAACATGCCATTAACAACGGTTTCTTAACACCATGTTATTTGAGCACATTGCATATATTGTATCTATCCCCTTTGTTGGGCTTTGTGAAACCAGAATTGAATTATTAAAATTTGCACCAATAATGTGGTGGAAAAAAGTAATAAGGTCGGCACAAATTTAACTATATTTAGAAAACGGAAAATGATACATTTATTCTTATGTTACTACACTTACAAAAATTGTTTAAAACTGCCGCATGTATGCAGTAAGACCGCAAGTGAAACATCCACATGTTTGTGCATCTACACAGCTTGCCTGTTGTGGGGGTTCCCATGAAAAGTGAATTCCCGTGAAAATTTGTACTCTCACCAAAATAGTATCATCTGTGTCTTATGCATGCCTAAAACTTTATCTGCTAGAATTAGCAGAAAGATGTTTATTTATATTTAAAAGGTTTTAATTATTTCACAAATAATATTCCAACATTTCTGAATACAGTACAAATTAACATTTTAAGAACAAGACTTTCATGATGTAGCAGCATGACTTTCTGACATCGAAGCTTCCAGTTTAGACGTTGAGCAGTTGTGACAATTTTCAGATTACATACGTAATTAAATTTTGAGACAACAAGAGTGAAAACGTAAATCCACAATCCGCGAATACGGAGGATGCAGTGTATCTTCCCAGACACAAGTGCTGATTTGGGATAAAATTCAATTGAGCAGATAATACATTTTTGTTTTCATTTTTTAGTCTCATTATGCAAGGTTACTCTCCGAATCAGGCAACACAGCGCCCCCTACTAAATGCGATTGCACAGCGGCAGCTCCTTAATGCAACCAAGGCAATGTTTGCTGCTCTAATACAAGTCTTGTTCCCCCACCTTTGCTTTGTTATTCAACAACTCTGACTACACCAGTGCTGCCATTTGGTAAGGCATCGTTCGGTTATACAAAATTGAGAAAAATAGTTATTTTTTGCTTTTTCTCAGCAGAGGGAATACACTCGAGTAAAACACCGCCCCTGGCATGTAATCCAAACGCACCCTCAGGAACTTGTTTAACTGCCAATACTCCACCAAAATTCAAATGCTACAGCAACGAAAAGGAAACTGCTATTCGTTCACCCACAGAGCAAGGAGTTGTATTACCAGGAGTAGGAATCGCCTTGCTCTCTCATAGGGTACCCCATCCAAATATTTAACTCACGCTGTTGGCTAGCTAACCTCCTTGCTCCACCCATTTGGCCGCCATTAGAATGCTCCTTGGCATTACCTAGCATTATACCATTGGCATTACAAATTAATAAGCAATTCCCCTGAACAACAACCGTTCCTGCAAAAATTGATTAAATTCGATGTCGTCATTCTAGAAATAATGTGAATAATAACGCAACATGCAAGTGCTCAGTTTGCAGCAGAAAATTGAACAATCGTTGTCACGCACCCGATCCTGTAGCAAAACCTGGTCGTAGCAATTGAATGGCGGGCAAATGGGTGGAGCAGGCAGATTTACTAGCCAATGGCGTCTCCAACAAGCGGGTAACGGCGGTTGAACTCCAGGTAATACAAATCCTTGCAGAGAGGAAGTGTTACCGCTTCATAAACCATTTTCACAATCAGAATAAACCTTTCTCACACATGTGCGGGAGCAGTAGCTTCATTTTGTCACTTTTGTCTGCACTGGCTGCCAAATGCATACATCTGGGACTAGCAACGAACTACCAAGCCTTCACTGCTGTCGTTCTCTGTTACTGCTACCGCACATGCATCAGAAAGGTTCATTATTCTACAAGCTACCAAAACCAGACTGTATATCTTTCCCAGTTGGCCCATGTAGTATACTACATGTACAAACTGGGAAAGATATTACTCTGCACTTAGCACAAATAATCATTAACAATACATAGCATGCACAGCCAAACTGGAAAACATGATGCCCGACAACCAGAAATTAACAAAACAAAAATACTAAACATAGTTGCATAAATCCTTATTTCAAAAATATATCCATCAAAACCAAGTTTATTTCCTGCCGTGAGATCGACTACTAGCGTGGATCACATTGTAAAATCTTTGTTCTGCAAATAATGTTTACCATACAAAAAACTTTGTAGGCAGTACATAGATATATAAACACACAATCAAATGTAGTGAATATTAAAAAAGTAGATTAGAGAGCAACTCAGCTTGTCAATTCATTGAGTATTGTATAAAAAAAATGTGAACAGTAAAACGGACCATTGCATATTTTCTATCTCGACAGTATACAGTGAAACTTGTTTATCTTGACAATTCGCGGTTCCAAAAACATTACTGTCAATTTTAGCAGGTGACCAACGTAAGTAATTAAAAATGCATAGAAAATAGGGCACTGTACCACTACAGTACGCAATACTTACACACAGACAATGAAAAACAACATTATACAGTAGTAAAGAGCTGGGTTAACAAGCACCAACATGAAGTCAACTGACAATTTAGCACATAAGAACATACAACTATGAGAAGGAATTGAAAAGAAATTCTTGCCTTGGAATATTTCTCTTATCACGGTGTCAAATTGCAGGACAGGAAATAGTCCCAAGAGCAATTTTAATTTTCCCATTTCTTATACAGTGGTCAACTTTTCAGGTTTAAACACATTATTAAGGTACGGCAGTGTACTGTAAAATGTGGCAAACATTCAAGGCACGTGGTCAGATTAAAAAGGGTCACCCCTATGTAAATCCTATATGGGACTTTCTGGTTCCATGAAAAACCGGCCAGCCTTTTCAGGTGGTCAGCATGTAAAGATGGTTTCACTGTACTGTATATGCAATTAAGCCTAATTTCCAACTACTGCTATTGACCAACAGTGCTGTCAAAAATCATAAGATTTTGACAGCTTAAAGTGTTTCCACCAAGATCACTGCTGTTGAGTCACTGCTGTGAATATTGCCAGCAGCTGACAATAGTCCACCCTGACCAGGTAAACTTTCAACAGCCAGTGGAAACGGGCGATTTCCACT
>JAVBJR010000535.1:0-5849 GCA_031546965.1 Dysgonomonas sp. | reverse complement strand
AGTCACATTGACCAACTAAGTTAGTCACTTTGACCAAGGACGTTGGTTACGTTGATTTCAAAAGTTGGTCATTATGACTAGGGAGGTTAGTCACTGTGACTGAAATTGCGCCTTTATTAATTTTACCTTCCATTCAGAAATCAATAAAAAAAAATTGTATGGGCATGCATAGATGCATGCTCAAATTTGCCTGTCATTTGACTAACTTCCTTAGTCGCATTGACCAGTGTCATTGTGACTAACTTTTTTAGTCATTCTGACCAAGGTAATGTGCTCTTTAGTCATTTTGACTAACTTCCTTAAGTCAAATTGACCAATATATATTCAGTGACTACCTGTGTTAGTCATTTTGACCAACACATAACTAACTACATTGGTCACAATGTTTGTGAAATACGAAAATGACTAACTGAAGTTAGTCAAAATGACCAGTTTAGAGCAATGACTAACCTTTTGAGTCATTTTGACCAACTTTATTTTCTCAGTGTTAGGCAGGGTTGCTAGCAACAGGGAAAAACTTTTAAAATCTGGAAAACTCTGGGAATTTAGATTTTGGATAAAAATCCAGGGGAGAGTCAGGAATTTGACAAAATTTTGTCAAAACCTGGAAAACTCGGGGAAATTTACTTCACGTGTTTGGTGGTAGCAACCGTGATAGGGCAATTCCTGCTGTTGCAGTGCCAGGTTTCCACTCAGTTGTCATAAATGCTGTGATAACTGGTTGTCCAGATAGCACTGAAATGGGAGCCATCAAATAAAGTTGCTAGTATGTGTGTAATATTTACATGTTTGTGCAGTTGATGTTGGACTTAGGGTACTAGTTGATATACTAGCCGTAGTTGTAAAGGTAGTCGTTGGGGTAGTGGTAGGGGTAGATGGTGTGACGGGAGCACGTGTTGGATCTCCAGGAGTGTAACAACATGCCGTAGACAGTTGCAAGTCGATGCAGCATTGGTTCGAGGAGCAATTTGAGTTACTTGAGCATGGTCCTTTCCCATCGCAGTTCGTATTGGGACAGGATGCTCTTTCATCTAGATTTTAGGCATTGTTCATGTCAAGAAGCTATAATTGTATAATTAACGCCCAGAATAATTAATGTGGTCATACATTCTTCATTCGATGAAAAGCTGAGCAGCTTGTGTCTGTAGGAGACGTGTCCATCCAGAAATGACATGGCACAAGCGATGAAGAGCAAATTGCAAATGGCTGCCATCTGGTACACAATCATATCATATATCATTACATTTTTCGTTCTGCTGCCTTCATTGATCATGCAAAATGTGCAGAAAATATTTGTGCAAGCAAATTAAGGTGAACTGGCAGAGTAAATTGTATATTTCTTTGTGCCAAATTGTGTAAGAATATTATAATTAGCATGTAAATCCATAATGCTCAGCTCTGTAACTGAATGGTAATTTATGTTTATCAAGTTTCACAGAGATAGTGTTGAACTAATTGTATCAATTGCAAAGTAGGCCTGCTGCTAAATGCATTTTACTCTGAGCACTGTATACTACATACAGGCATGTTACGGTTTTGAAAACTTTGAGAAATTGTGTGTTTACCTTGTTGCAGTCTTGTAGAACTGTGATAGTTGTGGTGGCTAAAGTTGGATCTAGCCTGGATTTATATACTAGAAAAACACAATGCAATCTTAATTGGCCTTGGCTGCATTGAAACACATTTTATTGACAGTAACAAATGCCGTGACAAAAGTTTATTCGCTTGTCGATTAGTTCTCATATAGTGAGTGTACAAATTGATCTCTGAAATCATTTAAAGTTTTCCAATATGAAGTAGAAATGCACCTGTTGGCATTTTGAAATCATTACTATCGCTAAACTGTTATTGTTGCAGAATATAAAACATAGTGCAATATAAAGACTGTGCTCTTTCATTGTACGATGCAATCTCCCGATAAGGAACCCCTTTCCTTCAGAACAAAATATAATATAGCACTCAAGGATTTTTTCCCGTGAGTTGTCAAATACTACTATTTGTATTCCATATAAGATATCCATTATAGTAATAGACTTTCCTTTATGAGTGGCAATTGTCAAATATTACTGTCAGGACTTGCAGGGTTATACAGACTACTATAGAATTTCTATAGTTATTGTTTTGTCAGTGTTTAGGAAGTTATATGCAGGGACTTCGAAAAAATAACGCACATGAACTTGGACTATATCCTCAAAGTCACTAAAATGTAATCATTTATTAATTGAATCTGTTTCAGTTAGCACCCTTGTTCCAATTGGGTAAAAATAATTTTTACTTTTTCTCAAAACATGACTTTTAAAATACATTTCTACATTTAACAACAATTGGCTTTAACATTTTCAATTAACTTAGAGATTTATTATGCATGCAATGTTCTTTATATTCAAGATTTGCATTTCAAAATTCATTTTGTTTTCCATTCTGGTCATGACACATTATCTTTTAATAATAAATAATTGATTTTGATATGGAATAATTTACCAGGATTTGCAGAATCCTGCAGGAAATGTCTTGAGCAAAATATTTGGTGCAAAATTCCTTGTTAAATTTTTCCTGCAAAACATTCCCTTGTTCTACATGCAGTCAGAATTTGTGTTCTGTGAATTATAATTCAATAAGCGTTATTTCAAATGTACAAGTAATTAAGATATTCAACATGCATGCTCCAAGAGTTACCAAGTCCCGTTTGCAACAATGTATTTAATTTAGAGTTGGCAAGTATACCTATCATTGCAAAATTTGACCTTCATACAAACTTGTGATGTTATTGTGAATTTCATGCAATTAAGAGGGGGGAACTGCCCTAGTCAATATGGTTTTGAAATTCCACTTTTTTATTTGTTTACTGTGCAGAAGGCGTTGTAATCTTGATGCACAAAGCCATATATAGACAATACCATTAATTGTACTATTTCCGTAATGCCCCACAACTTATAAATTAAAACTATTGGCTCATTGTTAATGGTAACCAAGGTAGGAAGGCAATTTATTAACCTTAGACGTTGCCGAGACCCATTTGCATGGTTAATGTTGACATTAATTGACGGTTCTTATTGTCTCAATAATAAGCAAGTAAATAACTAGACTGCAAATAACAACCATTTGGTCATGCTGGAGCTCCCGTCTTCCGTGTGTTTTTATTGTTTAATGGCGTTTTTTAATTGTGACTTTTCATTTGATGTGAATTCGGTAATGTGGAATTTCGTTCCTTGATTTGATGTCGACCTGATGATGAACCCTATGCTGGTTCGAAACATGTAGTGTATGTCTTAGGACATTTGAATCTTACGCTATGAGAAGTGGAATAAAACTACTGAATTTGTATTACCCTATTATTTATCACAATTTTCAGAACTAAATAGTATGATAGCAGTCTATTGTTTATGTTTGTGGAAATGACAAAACAATTAACATGAACTATTTTTTTGATTCTTTTATTAGATCTCAAATGAAAATTGCAAACAATTTGGGAAGCGATTGATGCTGGTTAAAGTACTTCGTGAAGTGAAGTGCCACGGTCGATGGAAGTTCTTTCCCATCTCGCATTGGGACATCAAGAAATGGACCAAAATGGACGTTAATTGAATGGATGTTTGGTTCTGATGTCTTTCAACCGCTTTGTTCAGTGTCTTCAGCAATAAGAACAATCCAAATGACTATAGTTGTGGTGCAACTTGTGAAGGAGACAACATGCATCAGACACAGTAAGTTCATTTTTATTACTACTTAATTCAATCACGTGTTATTAGACCTATACAGTACCTACATATATATGTTATCCATGTTTGGAATACATTTAATTATTTCATACCACCTCAGAAGGTATCTATTATTAAATGAGATACATGATGGTGTGAAATGTATGTTAGGTATGAAAGCATGATGTTTTTATGTAATCAGATATTGCGTGGGCAATATTGGTAGATAATGCAGCAAAGGAACGAATATACCTGCCTTTTGGCAACAGATTTGTCTAATCCACTACAGCCCACTACAGTTGCATACTATGTGATATTAGACGTTATACCAGATTTGACACTGTAACCGAAGTCGTTATAACTTGAGTTCAACTTAAGCTCATTTTTTAAGCCGCAAACTACGTATGTCAATGTCTGATGGTAAGAATGAAACAGCAGTATGTGGAGGGTGTGTCTGCAAACCAGTTCCCTTTCAAATATTTAATGAAAACATTCACAAAATGTTGGCTGCATTTTTATAATAAGTTGTGTATGGTATTCAGGCAGTAGCGTGTCTTCCAGGCACGCTGTGCATGTTATATATTGAAACCTCATCCAAAGTAGCACTATATGAGGAGGTGAAAGTAGGAAAACGATACTTTTGGTCAATGATCATTTCACTTCCCCATTCATATTGCAACTTCGGACAACGTTTTATTTAGTACTATAGGTAACTATTATGTGAGCGAAGTGCGGAATTGGAGCTTTCCCAGTTTATCATGCACTGTTTGGTTATGGGAGATGTCAGGTTGTAATTAAACAACAACGCAGCAAGGTTCGCCTCGGGCCACCTTGCAGCAAATTTCATTGGTGAGACATTTGCTTGTTGGAACTAGACAACTTCCCGGGGGATGGAATGGTGCACATTGTAGTGGCGGTGTTGTAGTCGGGCATCTTCCACCCTCTGTGCAACAAAAAAATGTATTTCACCTTATGTGTTTCAAGTTTTGCATGAACAAATGATGTCTTACCAGGAGCTGCTGTTGTCGTTGTCGTAGGCGCAATTGTTGAATAACAAAGCAATTTAGTAATAGGAGCAGGAACAGGAGTAGGAATAGGGGCAGAAGTAGTGATTTCAAGGCAACAAACTTCATTGGAGTAGCAGTCACTTTGCTTTGTGCAAGTACATGGGTCATTAGCACAAGCAAGGGCATCATTCGGATAGTATCCATCACATACTGGGACTGAAAATTGAAAGATGATTACATGGTCTGCTCCGTTGGAATGTCTCTTGAAAAATGCAAAATATTTAATAATGATTTCTAACTTCAATCAATTCTAATTTGTTTGACAAATAGCTTATTTTATTACATCAAATGGACTTTAATAAATACTTAGTTTTCATTTATATTTACTTGCTAACTTTGCATTTCAGTTTTAAAAATGATGTTGGAATTACTTAATGCTGCACCAACAATGCACTGATGCATACGTTGTGATTCTCTTTCAAGTCTTATAATAAATGTTTATTTCCAGTGTGTAACAAATTTTCCATTCACCAAGCTATCCCATTGTTCTGCTTCGTAATTCAGGGCTTAAATTCACTAGCATTTGCCTGGCATGGCATGGCCGGTCCATCATTTGTGTACCAGTTACCTAATCTTAATTTTTAACTTAGCTGTTCGATCCTTTAGTACAATGCCTCACAATTTATATTTGGTTGAGGATCTGAAATAATTTGTAACATGTTCTCAACAAGGCAGGCATACACCAAATGAACCTACTTCCGTAAAGTCTGAGCTCTGTAATATATTAATAACAAACTACTGTACAGGGTGCTACAGGAAGAAGATTCTAGGCGAATAATTTCTGATCTATCTGAATAACTTGAGTTGTTGCAATTGGAGATCAACATAAATTATTAATTGGGCAATATTTACATGTCGGGGCTTGTGCTGAATTCTGGGGATCAGTTGTGGCAGGTGCATGAGTTGGATCTCCAGCTTGATAGCAACATGCCACTTTAGTGATCGCATCGATGCAGCATTTGCTTCCGGGGCAATCGGCATCATTTTTGCAGTTTTCTTTCCCAGCGCAGTTCGTATTGGGGCATCCTTGTCTTTCACCTAGATTTTTAAGTAATTTAGTTAACGTGAATATTTAAGCAAAGGC
>JAVBJR010000552.1:0-2615 GCA_031546965.1 Dysgonomonas sp. | reverse complement strand
ATTTAACTTAAACGCGACTTTAGACATGTCAAATACTTGCTACCATCGCAATTTCAAGATTTTTAGAATCGTGGTTTTAACGCTAGATCGACTGGTGCATAATGCCCTGTGGTCCATTCATCCCCGGTCTCCCCTATATTGCAACCGAAATAAAGACATGAAAAATGAAAACAAAATAAATTGTTTCTCTAAAATGGAAAGGCAATATATCTTTCAAAAGTAATGTTGTTAAGAAAAGACAAAATATATATATATACTATAACATTGTATTTCATGTTAGTAAGTAAAAGAATTCTTTCTCTTATTAAAGGTGAACTGACAGGGTTTTGTAACACCCCATGATATTCGGATTGTAGAAAGAATGGTTAAAATTAAAACTATGAGTTCATTTCTTTTCTTTCTTAAAAATTTATTAAAAGCGTTTTAACAGATTGAAGTTAGTGTGTTTTTGGGCCTGTGCAGAGAGGCTAGGAGGGGAAAATTCTAGTATGGAGAATTTGTTCCAGCATATGAAGTGGGGAAGCCACCTGTATACAGCCAATAGGCATTTATCACGTTTTGGTGCAAGTGGCATGCCATACGCACTGTCCCGGATGTAAATTTTGACAGTGTGAGGACTTTTGAGGACCTATTTTGGGTACATTTGCGAATTTTTATTAAAAAACGAATCTGTGGAAAAATTAGAAAAAAAATTGGACATATGCAAATACATGCTGTTAATGCATAGGAAATTTTTCAGAGAAATCGGGTGCAAAAAATTTACCCTGTCAGTTCACCTTTAAGAGAACAAAAGCAAGTTGAACGTTTATTGACTTTGTTTCAATTTTAATTTGAAGTCTGTTCTTTTTGGAAATTGCAGCACTTATGCCATGTCATATTTATTTATTTATTTAGTTATCAATCTCAGAAGGTGACATTTTGAAATTACTTTTCTTGAAAATACATTCATTCGCCTGCCTGCATGGTTGAAGCCTTGCAATATGTGGCACACTCCATGTAAATTAGAGCAATAAAGACACGCAAAATTAAATTTGCATCTAGAAGTTCTGCAATATCCAATATCGTTGAATAAAATGGTAGCTAGAGGCTTGCAGCTGCATTTCCGTTTTAAGCCAACCATGTCAACCAACCTTACACAGACAAAAGTCACGTGCACATTTTCATGCTGCATTACACTCAAATATACAAATGCAACTATTGCTCTAAAAACAATGAATGCATTCGCAGAGTTTATTCCAATTTTTGCAAACCTATTATTTCCGTTTCAGCTTCCTGTATTCACTTCTAAATTGCATCAGATTGATACTGCCATTGGACATATTCTATGTACAGTATATACAAGTTAGAAGACGGAAACCAGTAATAAGTTTTATTTGAGTTATAATAGTTATGTACTGTGTATAATTTAACTAAGCTGCACCAAAGTAGGTTTACAACAGATGTGTTGGTGATAATAAGGTTCAGATGTTAATTGTAAATATTGTATGAGCAACATCAGTAATTATGCAGACTGAAATTGTTATGTCCCAGGTGCTGCTTATTTTCAAAACGAGTAACACAGCTTTAATCATCATAAAAGATACCCAAAGGGAATTTTAAATTAGTATTGCATACAATGGTGTGTAATGTAAAAGTTCCCACATGTTAAAGTTAAAGCCAACATAAGAATTTAAAGAAATGAGGAACATACATGTAAGCAATAAAATTATCAACAAATCACAGATTTTAAAACTCTTTAAATTGCGAAGTCTTGTTTAGGTATACCCAAACAACAGGTTAAACCAATTATAAACAAGGTTAATGTAAAAGCCATTTACAATACCCTTGTTCCATGGTGCTATATGACCACTGATCAAAATATGGTAATCGACCTCATCATGCAAAGTTCTTAGGCCTGACACTTCAATTAAAATTAGCATAATCTCGATCAGGTAATTAACTTTTTCCACAAATGAGCCAATTTTCAAATATTAATTGTTACATATGGTTCCATTTTTACTAAGTTTATATAATGTTGTCAAGAATGGTGTTTGTTTGTTTGTGTGTTTGTGTGTTTGTTTGCAGGCATTTATTTATTTAATTATTTTTTATTTAGATTTTTTTATCCAAGCATACAGTGGTCCTACGAAAACCAAAGGGCCCAATGGTCACGATGGAAACCAAATGGCCCAATGGTCAATATGGAAACCAAAGGGCCCAATGTTCACTATGGAAACCAAAGGGCCCAATGGTCACGATGGGAACCAAAGGGCCCAATGGTCACGATGGAAACCAAAAGGGGCAAAGGTCACGATGGAAACCAAAGGGCCCAGTGATCACGATGGAAACCAAAGGGCCCAATGGTCACGATGGAAACCAAAGGGCCCAATGGTCACGATGGAAACCAAAGGGCCCAATGGTCACGATGGAAACCAAAGTGCCCAATGGTCACGATGGAAACCAAAGTGCCCAATGGTCACGATGGACTCATGTTTTTAATAAACTTAGTACCCATAAAACTTAGTTTTTTCTCTCAAAGGGCCATGAGTTTCCTTTAAAAATTTATATACAGTGGTACATTGGTGGACAACAGAAAGAAAAAGTAATATTAATTTTTATGTAGAAACATTTGTGTG
>JAVBJR010000515.1:0-3540 GCA_031546965.1 Dysgonomonas sp. | reverse complement strand
GTTGATGTGCTGCTCATCCTGTGAAAAAAAATGTTTTTGATTTAATTCCTATATTCTACCTATATTTTCAATAATTCTGTCCTATAAATTCCTATATTTCTAGAGTAAATTCCTATATTTCCTATTATATCAACGAGATTTAAACTTTACAGCCTGTATAAGGCGGGAGGGATGCAAAAAGACAACAATATTTAATAGATCGCAGAAGGTTTAGGTAGGAGTGTGAAGAGAGTAAAGCCAAGTGGAGAAAGAAAATGCAGAGTGAAGCTTAAGCAATTCGAACGGAGGAGGATTTTTGGAAGTTTGTAAACAAAAAAAGGAGTAGAGGGAGGAAAATGGAGGGTAGGATAACAGAAGGAGAGTGGGTTAGACATTTCACGGAGCAGCTGGGAGGAGAGGAGGCTGTAGAAGTAGATTGGAGAGAGAGGAAGAAGGAAGAGGGCCACTCAGAAGACAGGTGGGAAAAAGAGATTATGGAAGAGGAGGTGTTGAGAGGCATTAAGGGGTTGGCGATACGCAAAGCTGCAGGCAGTATGGAATAGAGACAGAAGCATGGAAATTCATAAATAGAGGAGTGCGTCTGGGATTGCTGGATTTGTTTAATAAAGTGTGGTGTAGTGGGGTCATACCAAGGGAATGGAACGAGCAATTGTGGTCCCTATATTTAAGAGTGGGGATCGGACTAAACCTGAAAATTATAGGGGTATATCTTTACTAAGTACGGCTTACAAGTTATTCGCGACTATTTTGAATAATAGGTTAACGGAGTGGGCGGAAGAGACGGGGCAGCTACCGGAGAATCAGATGGGTTTTCGTAAGGGCAGGGGTACGAGAGATGGTGTCTATGTGCTGCATACGTTAGTGGAAAAACAACTAGTGAAAAAAAGGGGCAAGCTATATGCATATTATATAGATTTAAAAGCGGCTTTTGACTCATTTAACAGAGCGAAATTGGGAAGAGAACTATTGGAGAAGGGGGTGAGAGGGAAAATATACGGGATATTTTAGGCAATATAGAAGCAGCCAACAAACAGGGTGAGAATAGAAGAGGGGTTAACAAGGACGTTCCGCTCGAGCAGAGGAGGACGCCAAGGATGTCCACTGAGCCCTCTATTGTTCAACCTATTTATTGCGGATTTGGAATATTATCTAAAGCGAAACCAAGTGGGGAGAGTGACAATTAAGGGAATTAAAGTCTGGCTACTGGCTTATGCAGACGATATGGTATTGCTAGTGGAGAAGCCGAAGCAAATGCAAGAAATATTAAACGTGTTAAGTAGATATTTAAGAAGGAAGGGGTTGGAACTAAATTATGGAAAATCAAAAATGCAGATATTTAAAAAAGGGGGAAAACGAGCAAGAACGGAGAAGTGGACGTGGGAAGGAGAGGAGTTGCAAGTGGTAAAAATGTTTAAATACTTAGGAGTAGTTATGCAAAGTAATAACGGGTTTGAGTAACATATATGATACATTAAGAAAAGGCAAGGATAGCAATGGGGGCGGTATGGGGGATGGGAGAGAGGTATTGGAAAGGAGATCTTAACATGCGGTGGAAGCTGTTTAGCGCTTTGTTAGAATCGATAGTGACATATGGAGCTGAAATATGGGGGTGGATAGAACAAAGAGAGATGCAACAGTTGATAACAAAGTATTGGAGATGGGTGTTGGGGGTGAGGTGGAATGTACCAGGGTATATAATACAGCAAGAGGTGGATGAGAAGCAGATATGGACACAGACTTGGCGGAGAGCATATAATTACGAAAATCGGTGGAAGATGGAAGAGGGAAGGATATGGATTCATATTTTTGCGAAATGGAGGAATGAAGAAGCGCAGAAAGGGCTTCGTTGGAGGATAGAGAGGAGAAAGGAGCTAGAGAAGCTGGGTATATCGGAGGAAGGGATATGGGATTTAGAAAGAAGAGGTTGGGTAGTGACGGAGGAGATAGAAAGAAGAATAGAAGTGAGAAGGGTGGTGCACAACATGCAGAAGATCCAAAGCTTGAGATATAATCCTAGGTATAAAGATCTGAAACCTGGACAGGGGAGGGCACAGTACTTACAGAGGAAAGAAGTGTTGGAGAAGGATAAAAGGCTCTTAGCAAGTTATAGGACAGGATCGGAGGTTGGAGCAGCAAACTATTGGTTAGACAGCGAAGAGCGGCTATGTAAGGTATGTGGAGAAGCAGAGGAAACATTAGAACACGTGGTGGAAAGATGCGAGGGGGTGGGCACCAGAATGCAGGGGAAACAGCTGACACAGGTACTGCAAGAAGATGGGAGGAGCAGGCTGTGGTTAAGAGAATTGGACAAGGCGAGAAAAGAATATAGAATTAGCGAGAGGGAATGCTAGGAGCATATTGCAAGATATAGACACCAGAAAAAATATTTAAAGGAGAACTGCCACTGTTTTGGAACTCACCCTGAAAAGTTAACAGTTTATTGAAATTATGCCAAAAAAACGATTGGCGAGAACGATAATTTTGAAAACATCAGTAAAAAATAGTTAAGACTAGTTTGAGATGTGACGCCATGGTGTCACAGAAGTGCGATGTCACGGCGCTGGCGTCATAATGTCCTGTGGCAAAATGACGCGAGCCAATGAGACCGATCGTCGTCGATCAGAATCGAACGTTTTCGAATTTTCACCAATCGCAGCGTTTCCGATCCGTGACGTACATTGCGACTTGACGACCGAAATGGACCTCTACTCTTGTCGTCTCAACAATTAAATGGTACAGTAAACAAATCTGAAAATCGCAACGAAGTTTCAGAATACGTGTCTGACGAGTTGGGAAAACTATCGACCAAATCGGTTAGGTCAAATAATTCCGTGTCAGTTCTCCTTTAAGGAATATAAACAAAGGGGTGGGAGGGGCGTGTAGACGTAAGTCTGTTGTATTTGTATTGCGAGAAGCAGATCAAATGCTTGTTTAATTATTTATTGTTTAGTTATCTATTTATTTATTTATTATTTTATTTATTTATTTAATTTAATTATATAGTATGTAAGGCGACAAAGTGTAAGTTGAAGAAGGAATGCATGTATTTCTCGCTTTCTATGCCAATGGGCAAGAAATAAACTATTACTACTACAGTCAAACCTCCTTATAACGAATATGAGGGGACCGTACAATTTCTTCTCTATATCAAGGTTTTGTTATATGGAACAGGTCTTTTTAACGAAAATTCGTTATAGTAACCATTTTTGAGATTTTTCTGTGCTGCAAGGCCTATGCACTAGGTGCTGTATACTATTGCTGTTATGTTTATGAGGATGTTGTATACCTATCACAAATGACATCAAATGGAACAATCAAAAACGAAATTCTCTGTGATTAATTGCATTTATTATTATATATTATAAAATTGACTAGACAGATTTAACTTAGTCCGTTATCCCCTTTTCCAAGAAATCTCAAAAGGACAGTGGACATTTACCTTAAATTTCGTAGTAAAGAACATTTTTGAAAGTTGGTGTACTAAAATTACTTCTTTACAAAGGAAATTTTGTTATAAAGAATTCGTTATATGGTACCAAT
>JAVBJR010000908.1:0-3636 GCA_031546965.1 Dysgonomonas sp. | reverse complement strand
AGTACCCCAGATGTGGCAGTGTGGGAAACTGCTAGGGCGATGGGCAATCAGGCTGGGTGCTTGGTTGACATTGCGTGGCAACTAGTTGCACATAGTTGGCTGCAAAAAAGTCCTGCGGTTATGGTAACCGTAGAGTGATGCAGCGGTGAGCTGACTTGGGCACTCACTTGTCCCGCGTGGCATCGGCGAAGGAGCCGCTAGGCCCTAGGCATACTCGCAGTAACAGGGTGGCGACGCGTTAAAATGGGCACTTACAAATGCGCCAGCCTTGTAGCACGAGCCAGGTCAATGCTTACGTGCCGAAAGTCGCGGGCACCTAGCGATCTCGACTAGGGTGCTGCGCAGAGTCGGTGCAACAAACTGATCACTTGTTGATAGCATCGCAAGGAAGTGACCAGAATTGGTTTCTCGGTCGCAGCTGCGGTTTGGGTAACCGTAGAAGTGCAGCAATTGCAGTAAGGTGGCACTTATTGTTGATATTGCGTGGCATTGGCGTAAGAACATAGGTGGCACTGGGTATATGCGCCAGGAATGGTTAGAACAGGGTTCTAGACCGTTGTCAAGGTCAGGCTGGCCTTGGTACCCAGAGGTATGCATGCTGAAGTGAGGAGTTACTCCCAGTTGGCCACTGGTTCAGTAAGCATGGAATTGAGGTGGGAATGTGCATGCGATCGGTCGGAGACAGATGAAAACTGCATGGCAGCAACGAGTAAGCAGTGGGACACTGCTAACTGCCAGTGAATTGCATAAGTGCACAGCCAGGTGAAACACTGGTTAGATATGCATAGCAGCGACGTTGTGAGCAGTTTGGACACTGCGAGTTGCCGGTCCAAGTGCATAAGTGCGTGGCCAGTTGGGAACTGGTCAGGTATGCAGGGCAGTGAAGTACCCACAGTTGGATATTGTGCGGATACACGCGGCTTCCGGTAAGGTACCGAAGAAGTGCACCTCTACGTAAGCTGTATGAGATGTGCAGGTGCTGTGTGTGTGCGTGGGAAACGCGCGTGACCCAAGATGAACTTTAGTGCTACGTCTGATAAACGTGAGCGCGTTAATAAAGTTGTATTGCGCGGAACGCGGATGACGGCCGCAAAACGGCGCGAAACGACGATGCGGACATCGCGCGGCATGCAGAGGACCGAAGGTCACACGGAAGTGAAATGGTCTCAACAATGGGAAAGTGACTGAAAGTGCTGATGTGCTGCGAGGCGGTGCTTGTGACGGTCGGCGCGAGTGATGCATAAATCGGAGGTATTTATGGCGTTAAGTTGCTTGTTGAAAATCATTTCTGTGTCCCAAGCAGTGGGGTGGCGTGCCACCCGTTCGGCAAGGTGTCGCCATTGAGGCCAGCTGCCTTAAGGGGGGGGGCTAGTGAACTACTGTGAACGTTGGAGTGGAAAAACTGTGAAATTGGGCGCGAGTGAAATAAAGACACTTTGGAAGTTTCCAGTGTCTCGAGCGGTTCAACTGCTCGTCTGCTCAACGCCACACCTCCTTTGTTCATTGTATTAATTTGTGCGACGATGGCTGACGGTGGACGTCCTCCTGGTTATGTCTGGCGGGACAAGTTGGTCTCGCTGGACCCAACCGTTGCGCCATGGGCCAGATGCCGAAGGTGCATCGAGGGCATCAACGGCGAGCGGACAGTGATGTACCGCTGTGCGTTGCACAACCCTGAGACACCGGGGTATGATGGCGTGATGGGTGTGTGGCCCACTGATGAGGACATCGCCATCCTCGAGGATGCGAAGCGTCGGGTGCACGAGGCACGCACGAGAGCGCCGCAGCAACGTCCTCCGGCGGCACCAGCAGTCCAGTGTATTCCGGCGGGAGCTGAGGGAAACTGGGCTGTGGATGCGCAACGGTACGGTGTGCTACCCAAGGTACGTGGCGTTGTTCAACCCGTCCCTGCCGTGCCGGTCGCAGCGGCGGCTAGAAATGTTCCTTGCGCGATTCGAAGGCCCGCGTCGGGGAAATGGCGCACAAGGTAGGCGCATGCGAGAGGCAGTGCAGGAGCGCGCCGCGAAAGACCGCCGGAATAGGCAGCGTACTCTCCAACGCCAGGAATATGCAGAGAAGCTGTAAAGGATGGAGGAGGACGCCATCTATTCCCGCGGGTACGAGGTGCAGATGTTGTACCCACCGGCCACACCGCTGAAGACTTCATGGGACTTCATGGGACTTCATGGAAGCAGGAGGTGGCCATCACGACCTTTCACACGTACATGCTTATGCCACCTTCCGTACGCGACGTCGGCGCTGCGTCTGTCATCCCTGCAATCGAAAACTCCGCAGTGACCACCTTGGGGTTGACAGAACTTTCCTACCTGATGGTAGAGGTCCTAATGGACATGGGGTTCCGCGCCCCTTTGCGCTGGCCACCAGACATGGCCTTCGCCATCCAGCAGGAGCTGGTGGCGAGATTGATAAAGGCGGCACCACAAGTGGTCAACCCGACAGTAGGCACGAGACCCAAAGCCAAGACCATCCGGCGGAAGAACGTGGTGGTGGGTCCACAAAATCAGGCGACCCAGGCGGTACTGGAGGAGGCCAACGTGGTGGACGACGAAGAGTCCGGCAGTTCGGCGTTGGAAGACGACGCTAGGTCAATCGTAACCGTGGTGGCAGTGGCAGAATCTGATACGGTGATGGACACCGACTTGCTGACCTTGAGAATGGCAGTTTAGGACGCCATCAAATAAATGGCGGAAGAGGGGCTATTAGAAAGCCCGATGGTCGCTGAGGTCGACGCGGTGCAGCATGTGACAGTGGAAGTCGTCGTTGCCGAACTAATGATGGCCGCAGTGCAAGTAGTGTCGGTGGCGGTGGATGCCGCAGAAGCGGAAATGCCAGTGGCGGTGGGGACCGCAGAAGACACCACAAGTTCCTTGGCCGACGAGGTGGCAGCCCTCGAAGGTGAACTGGGTGGTGTGCATATGGCCCAAAACGAAGTTGAAGACCAAGCCGGGTCCGAAGAGGACTTCGACACGGCCAGTGAGGGCGATGGTGAGCCTATGGACATGGGCGAAGACCTGGAGCAGGGCTGGGACGCTGCCATCTTCGGTGACCTGGTCTTCGAGTGACCGGATGGGCACTGGATCGAGTCAAGTGGGTTCGTGGCCGTTTTGTCGAAACCATCGTTCGTTTGTTAAAATGGCACGTGCCACTTACGTAGTCAAGACCGACTCAATCGGTGCATGCATAACTCGTACGTAATTAATGCATGAGCCCATCGCGGTGTCTGTGGGGCCAGTCGGGTTTTTTGGTCGTTTTCCCGACATATAGTAGTTCGGGTTTTTCAGTGTTCTTTTCCCGAATCCTGGTTTTACACGTTTCGTTTTCCCAATGTCTACCGGATTTTTATGATAGTTTCCCAATGAGTTCTTTTTAAGTTATGTCGTTTTCTCAATAGAACAAAATGGTTGGGTTTTTCGTGTTTTCCCAACAGGCAAGGGTTTTTGCAGTTTGCATTTTCCCGTATTGCATATCCGGAAATTTCCGGATAGTCGGCGTTGATCCGACAGGTCTAAATTCGGGTTTTGCGTTTGGCTTTTTCCCAATGGCGCGGAAATATAGTTTCCAAGGCCGTATTCGGTTTTGCGTGTTCGCTTTTTTACGAAGTGTATCGGTTTTTAC
>JAVBJR010000693.1:0-3207 GCA_031546965.1 Dysgonomonas sp. | reverse complement strand
GCATTGTGAGTCTCACTGACAGGTACTATATTTAGGTAAAAACCGGGTAAAACTGGTTCAATGCTGCATAGTAACTAAACTTCCAAAGGTGTAGATAATGTCATGACTGCCACTACTGTAGTAGCCACTAGAGTCTGGCCAGGGGTCACAATTTTAATAGGGAAGGACATGGGTTAGAGTCATTTTCTTCTTGGCTAGAGGGGTGTTAGGCTGAGGGAGAGGTAGCCTGCACCTGTACCGGAGTCCTCCCTGTGCCTAATACCCCTTTGGCCAAGGAGAAAATGACCCTAACCCATGTCCTTCCCTTTAAAATTGTTACCCCTGGCCTGACTCTAGTGGCTACTACAGTACCTAATCCCCCCTAAACAAACGTGCCCCTTAGAAAAGGGGAGGAGGGGTTTGACTGCCCCACCCGGTATAATGTTATTTTGGCCATAACATTTACAGCTTGCAAAAAATTAAATTTTATCGAGAATTCGCTGTTAATAAATTATAATACAACATGTGAAATGCAAAGAAATAAATTGTTCAATAGAGTGTAACTCTACCATTCTTTGAATTAACAGAGAATAACCTTTCTGGGGAAGATTCAATCAGGTTTATACAAATTTGTACATCAATTTTTTCCCATTCCCATTCATCCATTATTACACGTGTGAGTTGGAGACTGTCCATAACTTGTTTGTTTCATGCATAAACCTTTTGCTAATATCCCCAGAGATATTCAGTGGAATTTTGATCTGGGCTACAACAATAACAGTCCATGACAGTGATTATTTCTTTGTGGAACCACTGTTTTGGCGACTGCAGAGTATGGCACAGTGTATTGTCCTGTTATAATATCTTGTCTGGGCTACCAATTAATGGTCTGAATGGGATGAGCAATAGACTTTGGTATACAACCAATAAAAACCTATAAAACATTTAAAAACCCTTATCAAAACTGGAAACCTTTAGTGATTAAGAAATAACCTATAACAACTGAAATGAACCTATATTTTTGAATCCAATCCATGGTTGTTTATTGGTGAAAGAGAAACAAAGTGGTCACAATATTAATTTATATTGGAAGCCTAATGTCTGTAGGCTGAAGCGCCTTTAGATTATGAATAATTGAATTGGTATGGACCCTGGTTTCAGTTCAGGAAACCCTGTAGGGCATCAAACTTCATTGTGTTGTGTCACATGTTGCAGACAGTGGTTGGAGTTGTTTCAAACTAGCAACAGACTTGAGGAGTCCCAAAATGCTCCGATGCATTTAAGCAGCAAGAAACAAAAGATTTTGGATGCATATGAGAAAGCGGCAAAAAATAATATACCTGAAAATTATTTAAGTCTGGTATTATGTTTTTTATGTAATGTTTGAAAATATGTTAATTTTTGGCTATGCATTGTATGCCTAAAACTTTAATAAAACCTATAAAGATAACCTATTTTTTCAATCATGAAACCTATATTTACCTTTAATTCTGGGGAAAACCTATAAAAAAAAACTATATTTTTGTAAGTTGGCGCTATGACCCCTGAGTATGTATATTTTTTCTATGGGTTTTTGGCAACTGTGCCCATGAGAATTATGAAGCACTGTGTCATGTAGTTGGCATGCATTGAAAAAGTGAATGTCATCAGGGGAATCCAGTAATTAAATGTCAAGTCACATGGGAATTAATATTGGGTCCATATGGCAGCTTTCCACATGTGTGAATTGGATGAACAGGTCCTTATTGATGATTTTGAATTGTTAATAAGGGCACATGTCCACGTAATTCCCATATATATGTAGTTCAAAACCATATGACTGTTGTTTTTTTTTTATTTCGTATTGTAAAGCAAGTGCTTTCATTTTCTTGTAAATTAAATTACAATTGTATGTTTTGGATTATTTAGATACATATTACGTAGGTCTATTTTGAATCCAGATTTACTAATCGGTTTTACAATGTAATTAATAAATGTTTGAATTATTTTAATTTTTATAAACATTCTGTATTTCCATTGAACTATAGTTTTTCAAGTATACTTTACAAAAAATGCAAAGTATTTGCTTATGCAAACTGCTTTTAATTTAATTTAGTAGAATGTTTAGACTCAAAAACACAAAATAGAAATGTTGTAGCTGCAGTGTAGCAAAACTCCTTATCAAACTGTGTAAATGTTGTGCAAATTTCTTTGGGAATATCTCTCTATATTTGCAAAACTCTATTCGAAATGGAAAGTTTGTCACGAAACATGGTAAACCACTTTGCGAGAAATTGCATCTTGATGAGTAGAAAAGTGGCAAAAAGATGGATGATATAAGTGGGATGCAACATTTTTTCTCATATTGCGCATCGCTGATCCCGCGTCCATCGCTGATCGTCGCCGTACTCTCGTAATCTAACCTAACCTAACCTAACCTAACCTAACCAAACCTAACCAAACCTAACCTAACCTAGCCTAACCTAACCTAACTTAACCAATCAAATTTGTTAAACGGATCGACAATCCGGGCATTGCAGCGACGATCAGCGATGGGCGCGGGATCAGCGATGCGCAATATGATAACCTATTTTGCGTGGCGCGTGGCATGCGCGGCCATATTGGTTTCATTGCTACATATCAATATGAAACCAATGAGGTTTATATAGCTCATTGATGAAACCAATATGGCCTATAAGGGGTGAATATGGGCGTGTTTATAGGCGGAGTCGCGTAGGCGGGGCATTAGTGCAAAAGCTCTATTGGTAACATTTTAATTGTTATCGAATTGAAAAGAATGGGTGCACATGGACCAATCCAATTTCACAAAAAGTGGTCATAATTAAAAAATTCAGAAAGTGGTTTCACTTCAAAAAATGACTATAAAAAAAACCCACCACAGTCTAGACTTTTCTTTAACAAAAGGGACCTTTTAATCCTTTAATTGCCATTGTTCAACGATTGTTGAGCCCGGTCGCCCTCTCTGGCTCCTTTTGTCGGAAAGGTCCCCTTTGTTGAAGAAAAGTCTGTAGACTCCGTACACCACGTGGTGTGGGTATATTATTCCATTTCTGCAATTTTTAGCATGCAAGTCTATGGAGATTGGACTTTAAAGGAGAACTGACACGGTTTTGCATGGTACCCTTTTAACGTGTTCGACCGGGTGAAAACACGCCAATAATAACGTTGGCGCCGTCAGATTTTTGTTAGGAAAATTACTTACGGTGCTATTAGCGACGAAAGTTTAAA
>JAVBJR010000691.1:0-9584 GCA_031546965.1 Dysgonomonas sp. | reverse complement strand
ATCTTATCGAACACCAAGCCTGATTCATATGTGCAAGAGCTCATACAGAAATTTTCGTCCTCCACAAGGGATGTGCATCCCTGGCAACGAAACACAAGTCCCCAGCTAGTGTTTGCAGTCAAGGATTCTGTGTGTTCTCTGATTATAGCCTGAAGATACAAGAAACAAACTTGGAAGCATACATGGTGTAATTCTCGGCTTTCTTCGCGAAATCTGTAGCCACATCAGAGATTATTGTGATATGGCTACCGAAGGTAAAGGTGCTATTGGTTATTGCCCCTTGTTTGGTAGCTTGACTTGGTAACCTGTGCGTGATGCTCCCACAGTAGACCTCTCGGGTGAATAAGTCTAAAGTGTTATCTGGCAAATCTGTCTTTTCTTTTATGAGCACATCTAAGAATTTGCTGATATCTACACTGCCTCGTATCCAAGATCTCAGCTCTAATAACTGTAAGAGACTCTTGTGCATCGATGTCACTACTACAACATGTAATGGTGCCCTTTTGGTTTTCTTTTCAGTCTGAGAACCATAGTATGGAGTAGACTCTCCTCTGTATAGGAAGGTATATGTCATGACTGAGTCATGCACCACTCCTAACACGGTCTTGGGTAGCCAGGCATGGGGTATGTCTCTCCATCTGTGAACTTCGCATTGCTCTTGCACAGCAGGCATTGTTATCCCCTCCATTCTAATATTCCACATGGGCTCTCTCAACATTTGTGCTAAGATGCTGGTGCACTGCTTGTTTTGTAATTCTATTAACAGATCAGGTCGACTCACTCTGGCTTCGTACCACCTTGACACTACTAATTTGATAGCTTTCACCGTTGAAATAACGGATTGCTCGTTGCTCCATTCGGATAGAGCAACTTGCTGAATGGATCTTGTGTTGCTGAATTTCCCGAGCAATTTCTCCTTCAAACCATGGTTGGACAATGTGAAGAGCAAATTGAGCAACTTTGGGTTAACAGCATCATTCGGAGTCCTAATCTTCAGAAGATTCTCAACAAGCTCTTTTTCATTTATGTCTCTTGTTGATAAGAACAAATTCTTGACCGCTTTGTTTTTGATGAAGTTGATCAGTCCGATCTTGACTTGATCCCTCAAGTGATTTTCTGGTTGAGGTGGCATTCGTAAAGGCAAGCTAACAGGGTCTTTGATGAGAGAAAGATAGTCAGGTGCTCCAGATTTCGCAGTGAAGGTCGCCCAAACTTCTAGAAATGGCCTTAGTAGGTTGTCATCCGTGGCCGTTAGCAGGGAGAGGATCCTGTATACCACGAATGCAGAACTGGACATATAGAGAAATGGGAAGTCCTCCCAATACCCTGCTAACAAACAAAGAAATGGTGCTGACGCCTAGAGTATGATCTCTAAGCCAAGGGAGTTCCCTTCTGATATGGTGAAGTGCTTCAACACATGTTGTTAGATAAGCGTAATCAGGTAAATGGTCCTCACCAGCTGCTGCTGCACCAGTGCAGAACATGCCAGACAAATCCCCATTGAAGGTGGGAACAGTTTGGTTTGCCTGAGAAGCGATGCGTGTTATACATTTGAGTGCACAACTGACTTGACATCCTTTGTAATAATAATGCCTCGCATATCTCAAACAAATCTGAGGAGACCCAGGTCTCCTCCTTTTTTTCCATTCCGCAATCCTCCGCTTTAGAAATCAACTATTCAAAAAGCAAAATTCTCGATGTATTGTTGCCAAGATAAATTAAGCTTTTCGAGCTCCTTTCCCTTTGGTATACGGAGACACACGACTTGATTGTCTCCCTGACCCAGTAGAGACGCAACAGCTTGTATCACGTAAGCTGTGTCCAGAATCATCAAGGTTATGAGGAGAGTCCAACCCTTTTGTCTTTGTCCCACCAACCATGCTTCTATGGAGTGTTTACATCGGGGTCCTGCAACAGGTAACTTGGTTCGAGGATTCTGTTGAGGGGGACTAAATCTATCTTGAAAGAGTTGTACACATTCCATGGGAATGATGTGAGTGAAGACACTCCCTTAAGTCCATAAAGATTATCCAGCTCATGAAACACTGGTGATGCGAGCTCATATCTAAATTTAGAGCACCACGAGGAGAAATCAATGACAATAAAGACAAAGTCGAGCGTATCTTCTTTTCGTGCATGAGCATTTAGTTTGAGAATTGTGCGTATGAGCTCATCCTCTGACATTGTCATGGACTGTTGTTTAATGTATTTGAATATATTGCTTGCAATGTTCTCTTCTGTCACGACTTGGTATAATCTCAGCTCAGGTGTCATTTTGCCAAAGAACCTGACATTCTCTCTTTTAAATTCTCTTTCTTTGGGAACAGCGACAATCACCTTCCAACTTTCTGCAACCTCCCCTCTCTCTATAGCATCAATTATCTCTTTCACGCTAAAGTCCTCTTTAGTAAAATAATCGATTATGACTCTTTTTGTTGTAGAGGCGGGGCCTTCTGGCCATTTTCCATACAGAGTACGATGCGCTTGTTTGTCATACTCGTGAATCCATTGATCCAGCTCCGGGATAATTGATTTATCAGTAAGAAGATCAGGCGGATCAATATGATAGTCGAACTCAAACGTTTTATCGAAGGTGACGTTTTCAAAATAACTTGAAGGCTATGATCTAACTTCACTCTCATACCACTTCTGACACTCAACCGAACGCTTGATGATGGGTGTCACCGGACCCGTGAACTTGACCTTCGGCCATTTGTGGTGAGCCTTGTAATATTGACGACTAAAAGTCTGAACAAAGACTCTTCGAAGATGTTCTCCTTTCTTGGCAAGACCCGGCTTAGCTTCGGTGCCTTG
Source organism: Dysgonomonas sp. (assembly GCA_031546965.1). Taxonomy (GTDB): domain Bacteria; phylum Bacteroidota; class Bacteroidia; order Bacteroidales; family Dysgonomonadaceae; genus Dysgonomonas_A. Next base: position 6,770 of record JAVBJR010000691.1, on the reverse strand, counting down.
CTTACACCAACTGCGAACTCTTTCATCCATTAAAACATTAGGGTGACAAAAGATCTTCCACATCTCGCTCATCTCCAGACGCAGATGAACACTGGAGCGAGTGGTCTGTGGTTGGATAATGTCAAACAAGAACATGGAGTTTGTGACTGTGGTAGGCAACTCCTTTAAAATTGCATCAAGGAAACCAGGGTTATTTTCTCTGTCTCTCAAGTTGCATCCCACACCAAGGGATGGAAGCACTTTCAGTAACTTGTAGAAGTCTTGGCCTCACATTTTCAGAGCATGAGTTCCATGTAAAATAAACTTTTCTACCTCTTTATAGAAGTCAAAGCCGTCATATTTTGCGCGATACCAATTGGTGTAAATTAATGCAGAAAACCACGCATTAAAAGTATCCCTCAATCCTGCTAGGTGAGCATGACTGACAACGAATGTGAGTCCTCTTTCTTTGTGTGTAAAGTGCACAAAGTTTCCATAAGCTGTAAGGTGGTTGCCAGTGTCTGATCTCAGAGGAGTTGAAAACTTGGTCAACACTTGTATCGAGAAAACCCATGTGATTAGCTTTCAATGGCTTTAAGTTGAACAAGACATGCTCCCTGGAGTAGCAAAAGGAGGTCTCCTGTTTTCACAAAGGCCAGATGCGCAGGATCTCAACTTCTTCGCATGTCTTGACAATGAGTAACTTTCCTTGTTGTTTGGCAACTAAAAGATCTGTTCTCAACATCCGTAGAGCAAAGGCTGTGGGGTCTGACTTCATCAAGGCTAGATTTAGCCGCTGCTGTGTCTCTAGACCTTTGCACAGACGTAAGATCTTTTGCTCCCAGATGGATTCCTTCAAGGCCAAGTAGTCAAATTTGGCCTCCAGCTCATGAAGCAGGGGTGTGCTGGTGTCTCGCTTGGCTCTGCTCGATTTGGTTTTAGAGACCACCTCTAAAATGTATCCTTCATCGGTTGTGAGGTTTCTTCCCACATCAAACACCCCTTTGAACTTGTAGGATTCATGAAACTTATCAGAGACAAAATAGCTGCCTACCACATAGCCATTTGTCTCGCTTTCTCTTGAGTATTCAGTTGCATATAAGGGCCATGGTTCCCATAAAAGGAAGCCTCTTGTGTCAGTAACACATGACCCCTGAACATACTTGCATTTTTCCACTGAGTCAATGTCACTTCGAAGAGGTCTTCCGTGAGACCCTAGGATAGTGCCCTTAATGTGTTTACATCTTTTGACGGAGTTGAATGTGGTGACTGGCCAGGTGAACACACACGGAGACCCGGTGTTGTCATGATTAACAGAGTCACAAAACTCCTGAGCTCCATTCAAGGGAAAAGCTTTGGGATCAAGAGGGAAAAGTGACTCTTCTTTGACCTGACTGCCAAAGAAGTAATAAGTGGCTGAGCATCTGTGTTCCAGCAAGTAAAATCCATTCACAACAGAAGCGTATTCCTTTGTATTTGGTTTGTAGATGCGGACCAAGGCTGTTTGACTTGATATAAGGTCATTACAATCTTTGGGAGATTTACATGTGCGGTGATTTTAATCTTCCACGAGTCAGTTGGGTAGACAACAACTGCGACGATTGTGCCCCTGCGATTGCCTCCAAGTTCTTTGCTCTAAGCTCGTTTGCAGCTTACGCGAGACTTAATCAGGTCAATAACGTTTCTAACATTTTTGGGAGTATGTTAGATCTGGTTTTCTCGAACGTGATTGAAACCAATATCCACCGTTATGACATTACTTGTACGCCCAAAAATGTGTACCACCCAACACTAACATTTTTGCTCTCTCAACTTTCTTCATCCCCATCCTTTAACCGTGACAACAGTTCTAAATACTGTTATAACAAAGCGGATTATGACATGTTCGTCGATCTTCTACAGGCTGCGGATTGGAGCGCAGTACTGGCCTCTCGTGATGTAAACTTTTGCGTTCAAAGTTGCACCGAAATTGTAAACGGTGCCAAGGAAGCGACTATCCCGCGTATGAGCCAAAATCATCATTCGTTCCCGATTTGGTTCTCAAAAGAATTGCGCTTAGAACTCTGCAAGAAAAAACTAGCCCATAAACGTTACATCGCGCATAGAAGAGCCGAAGACTATCAGCGTTTCTCGGCTCTCAGATCACGTACAAAAGCCCTACTTAAGCGCGATCGATGTAAACATTTCAACAAGATCGCCAATGAAGTTAATACAAAACCGAAAGCTTTTTGGAAATTTCTCAGCCCCCATTTTTGCGACGCTTATTACGACATCACACTGCAAGAAGATGAGTCCCTTGTAACAGATCCTGATCAAATTTGTGATAAGTTCGGCGAGTTCTTTGAGGCTACTGTAAATCAAAGTTTGCCTGTAGACAGTACTAAGGTTACCGTAGCGCCTGACGCTATCGTCTGCCCCGTTGATATCTTTTCAGCTACCGCAGCTAAAGTTATCTCTGCCTCTAAGCGTTTACGTCCATTTAAGAGTACGGGTCCGGATGGTATTCCACCCTTCTTGCTTGAAGGGTTGTATAGTTATTCTTGCTCCGATTTTAGCCTATATTTTTAATCTTTCCCTCGCAAACGGTGTGTTTCCCAAGCTGTGGAAAATGGGCCCCCGTTTTTCCCGTACACAAGAGTGGCTCCCGCTTGGAGCCACTCCGGTTGAGGAGGCATACTTAAGGGGAGACTTACAGGATCCTTTATGAGAGAGAGGTAATCAGGAGCACCCCTCTTAGGTGTGAGACTAGCCCAGACACCCAGGAAAGGTCGTAGCAAGTTATCCTTCATAGCAGTTTGCAACAGTCGCGAGTTGGATGGCAAAGGGTCTTGTATGCCGCGTATGCAAAACTGTGCATACAAAGAGATTGGGAGACCCCCTAAAACCCTGCTGACCAGAAGGGAAGCTGTGCTGACACCGAGGGGTTGCTCTTTCAACCAGGAAAATTCTCTTCGAATGTGATGAAGAGCCTCCACACACGTTGTGAGATAAGAGTAATCGGGTTTATGATCCTCGCCTGCCGCTGTAGCGCCAGTTGAAAACATCCTGGACAAGTCCCCGTTGAAAACGGGCACCGTTTGATTGGCCTCAGATGCTATACGGGTGATCCTTTTAATTGCGCAACTGACCTGGCTACCCTTGTAATTGTAGTGCCTCGCATATTCGAATAAATCAGAAGAGACACATGTCTCTTCCTTTTTGATCTCCATCCCGCACTCCTCCGCATTGGCGATTAAGGAATTGAGAAAACGTTTGATGTATTGTTGTCGCGAGAGGTTTAACTTCTCCAGCTCCTTTCCTTTGGGAATCCGAAGGCAAACCACCTGATTGTCACCTTGACCCAGAAGTGAAGCAACTGCCGGTATAACGTATGCCGTGTCCAAAATCATCAATGTTGTTAAGAGGGTCCAGCCCTTTTGTTGCAACTCCTCTAGCCACGCTTCGATAGCATGTTTACATCTTGGTCCAGCACTGGGTGACTTTGTTTGCGGGTTCTGGTGGGGAGGACTGTATCGATCTTGAAAGATTTGCACGCACTCCATAGGGATGACGTGGGTGTACACAAACACTTGTTTCAGACCAAAAATGTTGTCGAGTTCATGGAACACAGGGGTTGCAAGTTTATACCGGAAGTTGGAACACCAAGAGGAGAAATCAATCACTATAAAAACATAATCCAAGTGTCCTCTTTTCGGGCGTGTGCGTTCAACTTTAAAATGGTTCGTATTAACTCGTCCTCAGACATGGTCATTGATTGTTGCTTGATGTACTTAAATATATTGCTAGCAATATTTTCCTCAGTCACCACTTGATACAACCTCAGTTCAGGCGTCATCTTCCCGAAGAAGCGAGCATTTTCTTGTTTAAACTCGCGCTCTTTTTGCACTGCAACAATTATCTTCCAGCTATCAGGAACTTCTCCTCTATCTATGGCATCTATTATCTCCTTGATGCTGAAATCTTCTTTGGTGAGATAATCGATTACCACTCTCTTTGTTGTGGACTTGGGACCCTCTGGCCATCTTCCGTAAAGCGTTCTATGTGCCTGGCGATCATACTCATGAATCCACTGATCCAATTCCGGTACAATGGACTTATCAGATAGAAGATCCGAGGAGTCTACATGGTAGTCGAATTCAAATGTCTTGTCGAATGTTATATTCTCGAAATAGCTGGATGGCCACGCATGTACTTCGTTCTCGTACCACTTTTGGCGATCGATCGATCTCTTGACGATAGGGGGAACCGGCCCGGTGAATTTCACTTTCGGCCACTTGTGGTGGACCTTAAAGTATTGTCGACTAAATGTCTGAACAAACACACGTCTCAAATGCTCTCCCTTGCGGGCCAAACCCGGTTTTGCTTCAGTGCCCTTTTTGCACCATCCTCGCACACTTTCGTCCATCAAAATGTTGGGGTGACAAAACACCTTCCACATTCCGCTCATCTCCAGGCGTAGGTGGACACTAGACCTTGTGGTTTGGGGCTGAATGAGATCAAAGAAAAATGCCGACCCCTTAACACTCTCAGGAAGATCCTTCAAAATGGCCTTCAAAAAGCCAGGATTGTTTTCACGGTCCCTGAGATTGCAGCCCACAGCTAAGGACGGCAAAACCGCCGTGAGTTTATAGAAGTCTTGTCCACTTGTCTTCAAAGCATGTGCACCATGAATGATAAACCTCTCAACCTCCTTGTAAAAGTCGAATCCCTCATACTTGTGGCGATACCAGTTCGTGTAAATCAATGCAGAGAACCAAGCGTTAAACGTGTCCCTCAACCCTGCTAAGTGGGCATGGCTGACAACCAGATTAAAACTCCTCTCCTTGTGAGTCAAATGAATGAAGTATCCGTATGTGGACCCTTTCCACTCGCCCAGTGTGAAATCTTGTAAGGCCTTAGTGGAAAAAGTGATCTGAGAGAATACCTCATCAAAACTGCATTTGACGTTGTAGATTTTTAGGAGAAAGTCAGGGAGTTCTATTTGTTTTCCAGGAACCGTTGGTCTATTGGTCCAGTCATCCTTTGACACCGAGAGTGCATCTTGACTCGACTTAACAATTAGACGAAGTTGTTGACTTGTCTCTTTTAATGTAGACTTTGTTACAAATGATGTCCATGCCTCCAGAGTCTCAGGATAAAATCGATCAGGATGGAGGAAGCCAGGTACATCAGATCGATGCGGAAATACCTCCTCCACTAGGGCAATTTGCTCCTTTGTTAGTGCCTCAGGTTTGTTTCGATATTCCCAAACATACCTCTAACTCTGTATTTGGGGAAAAACCGTCCCATTTCTGAGTTTTGAGTAAAGCATTGTTGGCTAGGCTTATCTGGCCACGGTGTGGTCAGCCAGTGCTGGCAGTTTGCAATTTGGCAGAGTGCCAAAATTGCCAGGGAGGCTAGGCAGGGTGCTTGCTAGCCTCACAAACCAGCCAGAGCATCCAGTATTATTCTGATGGCTCCCTCTCAGGTCCCTTGTGACAAGTGTGAACTTGAGGTGTTTGGTAAGCAGAAAGTTGTCTGCTGCTTGCAATGCGGTGAGAAAAGCCACGCAAAGTGCTACAATGTAAAGCCTGAAGAAATTTTGGATTTTGAGAAATCCTTCAAGTGCAAGAACTGTCGTGCGAGTAGCACCGATGGTACTCCACTTGCCAAGTGGGTTGAAATCTAATGGACACCACACCCGCTGCCATATCGTGTGATGCCCCGATGCATGACTTTGTAAATATGCTCAACGACTATTTTGCTGTCGACAGCACCAGCCGCATTGCTACAGGGACGATCTTTGACAAGCTGAACAGTGAATATGGCGTACTTGCTGCCCAAGTGAATAGCCTCTCTCTGTTTTTGGACTGCCTCGTCTCCGACCTTCGTGCTTCCAACGACCGATTCTCGCAGGCAACCACTGAGATCGCCAGTCTCCGTCAGGATGTGGATGCCTTGCGTTCCGAGAACGCTGTTCTCCGAGGTCACATCTTCAATACCACCTGCCCAACGGTTCCTGATGAGCGACAGCCCACTACGAGCGAGGCCACCTCACTGTGTCGTGAGCAGCCGATGGACCAGCCTGTGCTTGTTTGGCCTTCCGTACAACCCAAGACCAGCGATGCCGTGGCTGGTGCCTGGCAACAGCAGCGTACTTCCAAAGTACGTGCTCCTGGTGTTTGTGTCAGCCAGCCACCACGAGGAGAACGCTTGGATTCTGCCACATCGTCCATCCAACGTGAAAAGAGGCCCAGACAGTCTCCCGGACAGAAGAGGAACTCCAAGCCAGTGTCCTTCGGAAATCGATCTAACAGCATCCTCAAAGTCACACCTCCTTCGCGCACTGTGTTTGTGTCACACTTTGAACCGGAAACTACTGCCAAGCAAGTGGCTGACGTTCTATGTTCGGCTGACATCAAGAACTGCCTCGTGCAAAAAATTAAGACTATTTTGACACGTACAGTTCCTTTCACATTCGCGTTGATGAGTGTCAACTGGATAGTGTGTTGTCTGCCGACCTGTGGCCTGCTGGTGCGAAATACAAGATGTTCTACGGCCAACTTTACAAAGACCGTGTCCTGGAGGTGGAGTATTGTGGCCACTACGTGTCCCGCAGAGAAAAGAATGCCCACATTCAGCCAGTCAAGTTTGGCAAGCCTAACCTGGAGGAGGATTCAGCTTCCATCGCCAATGGCTGAGCCAACCACTACTTCACGGCCGATAGGCTGACTTCGCATTGTCTACCAGAACGTTAGAGGTCTGCGTACCAAGTCATCAACCTTCTTTGATTCAGTGATTGCTGCCGGTCG
>JAVBJR010001294.1:0-2791 GCA_031546965.1 Dysgonomonas sp. | reverse complement strand
TTTTTTTTCTAAGCACTCTGGAAAGTTCAGGGAAAATTGTAATTACAAATTTGTATGAACCATATGTGCAACAATACGTACAATGACACAAAAGCAAATGGTATTTATATATAACTATGTTATTAACTTTATTTATATATTTTTGAATTGTGCATATTGTTATTTGTAAATTAACGATGTTCTTTATTTTCGTTTTCGCAGATTTTTCACCTGAATTTCACGAACGAGTTCCACTTGGCGTTAAGCAAGTCCAGGATGACACCGTCCATCATCTCCAAGTGATTCAGTTTATCCTACGAGGTAAAATGAAATGAAACCAAGCAACTAACATAAGTTGTTCATCAGCATTTTGTTTATCTGCCTACTCCGTAAACGATGAGGTTGAGTGCCGAATTCTTATTGATCTCTCCGGTGTTGCAGTCGATGGTGTCGAAGTTGTGCAGTGGGTACGCCGCGCAAGTCACGCTGCCCATGTGCCAGTAAATCTCCCTTTCCAACTTGAGGACGTGGGCGAAGATCTCCTTTCGAGCCAACCTTGCGGCCAGGGTGTTGGGTGTAAGCTCCTGCACGTTCCTGATGTCCAGGGTTCCTCCCAGTTCGTACGCCATGTCGAACATGTGCTGCGTGAAGTCGCCGTGGGAAACGGGTAAGTCATTCACAACTTATTTCCATTTCTCATAATTTGTACCGATTTATTATAGGATATTAGTTTCACGGACTTTGCGATACGCGGAATGGTGACATTGTAATTTGTGAAATGGCGAGTTATTAACCTGTAGAAGGTGGAAACCTGTTAGTGCTAGTTATCTCTACATTGTTATAAGTGTAGTAAAACACACTGCAAGAGCTGAATAGCAACCCTTTTAACAGTGCCGTTCACAGTGGAATTGCTCTATAGTGGATCCCCTTATAAGGGCTTTCCCTTATGAAATGAAGGTTTTATCCCCTCTTCATATTTTCCATGTAATGTAATTGCACAACAATATAAGGGCTGCTTTTATTAGGGCAGTTCCCTTATAAAAAATAAGCAATTTTGCTCTGTGACTATCCAAAGTGACATAATTGACCCTTTTCAGTAAGCACCTCCCATTGCCAAGATGGAGGCTATAGTGAGGAAGATTATGCAATCTGATTGGCTGAAAACAAGTTTTCTCACTTAGGGCGCCATTTTTCTAACGTTTTTTCAGCCAATGACAGAACAATGAAAAGGGTCAATTGAATTATACAGTGAAACCTGCCTATCGTGGAAACTCTCTGACCAGTGGAATCCAGTGAATGGTGAGAAACTTGATATTTAGGCCCATTGACAGAATGATTTATTTATTTATTTATTTATTTATTTATTTATTTATTTATTTATTTACTTACTTATTTATATATTTATTTATTTAGTTAGTTAATTAGTTACTCAGTTAGTTATTTATTAAAAACATCTATGCTGGAAATTACATCTGTCAAAGTTGGAAAGTTTACATGTTCTCTTGAGATTCCACCATTGACAAGTTTCACTGTACAAGTGTAGCAACGCCCTCTAGGGATTCAATGGCTCAAACACTTGGTTGAAAACTTTTTAGAGATGTGACTGTTCATAAGTTCGTTGAACTTTCAAACAAGAAACCTTGTAAGCATTTGGAGATTATACAGGGTGATCCGCCAAGCATGAGCAGGCTGATTGGCTGATTATCCAAAAAAACCAGTGCATCTATTAGAATTCTGTTTTACTTTGTATCAGGAAATGTACTATGCTGATTTCAAAACTCGCACCGTGGTTGACCTTCAACGTAACCTTCACTGGTTTTGGGTTGCTATCTCTGAAACTGTTGGAAATAGGGCAATGGTTCCAATTAGTGAGTTGTCAAGAAGGATGAAATTAGTGTAAAAACCTAACTGTAGGGCATATTGAGAGTTTCTCTGAATTTATATTGCATTTCTGCTGCCCATAATTAGTCGCCTGTAGTACAGGTATGTTTTTGTGGTATGGCAGCAAGGAATACTAAGGAGTATGGAATGGAAACTGCATGTTATTTTTGGGTTGGATGTGTTGGGAGTAGCCATATTGGAAATCCCCACTTCAAATGGCATCACAACAGGCATTTTTGGAACAAGATGTTTTCTAAAAGCACTAAAACTACAATGAAGAAAAAATTAGGCATATTCTATGATATAGTGTTGATAGTATGTTGGGGTATTTTTTGATAACAAAATCATTATGCATTTTGTATAAATTCCTGAAGTTGCCATTTTTGGTCAACTGTTATATGCACAGTTCGCATGAAAAACACAATTTTCTCTAATTTGAAACAAAAATGACATGTTGTATGCCCAACAGAAGTTTCCCTACCTTGGATTTGATAGTTTTATGTGGACGAGTGGACAAGAAAACGATCGAGAAAACGAATTTCTCATGAGAAACGCCACTTTCGTAAGTACGGTAAATCCACAGCGTTTCCAGGAGAAGATAACCGACAACCTGTCGGGGCAAACGTCGGGCAACCGTCGGGCATGAAGGGAATCGTTGATTGCCTAGCACTGGACGCTAGTGACGTCATCGAGTCGGCGCTTTTGCTAACAGACATCGCAGGCGCCAACGGATACAAGCTTCCATTCCATAATACCCCCTTAGTATTCCTTGATGGCAGTGAAGCCAGCTTGTTAATTGCACAGGGTCAGGATGGAAAGAGATGCAGTTTGTTGAGAAAGGTAGTCTGCAAAATATGTAGACAATACAAGGTTTAATATCCAAACGCAGGATGACGCACACTGCCAGTGTTTGTCAAGTTATTGAAAATGT
>JAVBJR010000129.1:0-2669 GCA_031546965.1 Dysgonomonas sp. | reverse complement strand
TGCAGATCTCTCCTGGAAATGATGGCTACAGGAATACTGCCAACCCTTGTCTCAAGACAGAAATGGAGGAACGAGACAGACCCATTGAAGATTAGCGAGCTGGTCATAACTGCCGATCCCACCTTTCCTCACAACACCTGGTCAAGTGGGGTCATTATTAAAGTCTGATCTGGAAGTGATGGCTGTGTACGGGTTGCTGATGTGAAGACTGACCGTTGGACAGCTCAAATAAAAGAGCGTCTTTTGATCTATTCTGTCTAATTTATTGGTGTTTATTACGTTTTTTGGCCATCAACAGTGCCAATTTAACGAACATCATGTACACAAACGCAAAATGCTCTTGACCTAGACAGGTTATGCACCTCGTCCGTCTGGTCCCACCTTAAGTAAAACCAAATTACATTGCCTGACGCAAGAGCTGTAGATAGATAGGGTGGATGGTGCATAAACTTTATATTAATGATGGTATATAAACGCTATTAAAAAATACCCGCACCTGTTCTAGCTGTGTGTTGGAAAGTTGCAAGCCTTAAAATTACCGCATCCCTTTATTTTGATCTAGGCCGGTTTTAAACCCTAATGAGGGCTGAGCTACGAGTCTGTTCTTTCGTCGCCTCACTATCTCGACGTTTACATGCTGCATCGTTTGTAAGCTCGTGTCGACTGGAATCGTGAAGGATCGTGGTTAAACATCATCGATATACCGCTTACATTACGGCACACACATCGGTGACATCCCCTCGTAATGCGCGTTTTCATAGGGCACTTGTGAGTCGTGTCATGTGACTGCGCATGCACAATGGAGCTGATACGTCTACAGACGTAATATTCTACCTTTTGCAGACGTGTCGTAATACTACATCTGCGTTCGTTTTAAATATGATGCTCGTTTAGATGACTCGAACTGTTACGACAGAGGACGTTATAGTTCGACCAAGTAAACACAGTAAATACGACTTGGCTGCCAACGTTCCAACCGAACGGGTGAAATGAGTGGCACAATTCGTGGTAGGCACGCCCCTTGTGCAGAAGCACTGGGTGCGCATCGGAGGGTGTGCCAACACAGAGGCTTTCCCTCCAGGGCTATCCAAGTCCTTGATTAGAGTTACCATAGGTTTATATACAGTTCATTTGTAGATCAGTCTCTGTAGAATATAGGTTCGTTCCGGTTTTTACTGCGTAGTAAAAGGTGTACTCGTTTGAAACAGTGTCACGTTTCCACAAATTTAATTTCTTTCATGGAACCTTGATTTCTACAAATGTTTACAAACAGTAGAAATCAATCAGGTGTATAGACATTATGAAATTAAAACCTTATACAGTATTTTGACTCCATCTCCTATGCATACACACATGAAAGGAAGGGGATGAAGCCCCAATATTTGTAAGTAACCACAGCCATGCACATCCGCGTTGATCGAGATGTATGCTTTTTCACACGCACTACGTCACATGAGAACCAGAGGGTTTGATCTAGCATTTTTGAAAGAAAAAATGAGATTTTGATGGATTTTGTTATATTTTATCTGGTACTGCACTCTAAAACAAGATGCCATTGAACCGTTTTAAAGTGAGATTCAGCGTTTGAATATAAGATGATCTAAACATCAGAATCAAAAATACATCTAATTTTAAGGTTTAGTGCGAGTAAAACGCATCTTCATTTAAGGTACCTGTTGTTATGCCAACTTATGCCATGCCATATTATTTCGAAAACAATTTAAATTGAGTTGGTCATATGAAGGTCAATATGAAGGTTTTAGAGTGTACATGCTGAAACCCAGTTTGTAAAATTTAGAAGAAAAAGATGCAGTGAACAAAAGCAAGTTTCCAACTTCTATACTTTTCTATGCTTTCTACTACTTTCATACTCGATTATCTCAGAACTGCAGTCTATGTAGATAGAACCCTCTGGTTCTCATATGACGACAAGTTACCACCATTTTCAGTTAGCATTCTAGCCTATAATTTAAATTAACACATTACATTTTTCAAATGCACTGATTGCACTAGATATGGAAGCACTATAGTATATGCTTCGCAATGTTTGGATCAGTGTCAAAATGTAAACAAAATAAGGGCGGTCTGCAAAGCAGTCCAGAGAATCGCATATAGTATTTGAAATTAGTTACTTCTTGGTGCGTTTTATAGCGATTAGTATCAAATAACTGCCTGTTCAGTAAAAGAATCAACCTGGGGTGGGGGGGGGGGTTGTTTCAATGCGAATACGACGTCATCACCTCTTATCCGCAAATATAGTCGAATCCTCACACATGTAGAACTGTTGTTGGTGACATATCGTATTTGCACTAAAACGACTCCTCCCCCCAGGTTGATTATTTCTCTGAACAGGCAGCAAGGGCGTGATGAATTATAGTAGCTCCAGAGTAAGTTTGAGTTTTGTTCTTGATGGGATTTTCAATTTTTGGATTGTTGTCGGGATGAAATAATTGAGTTATTTGCTTTATGTGCATTTACCGGGTCCCCTCAATCGCAATTCCCGTATTTCCTGCACTTAAAGCATTTATCTCATTCCGCGAACAATACCTAATTTGAATATCCCTTGAAGCACAAAACTCAAACTTACTCTGGAGCTACTATATAAATTTTCCAATTCTAAAGTTGCATATTTTCTAATTTTACAGTTGAAAATTTTCCAATTTTAAAGT
>JAVBJR010000684.1:0-5022 GCA_031546965.1 Dysgonomonas sp. | reverse complement strand
GGTGGAAAACTAGTTTCCCGACATGCAACGCCCAAACGGTTGCGTGGTCCCTCTGGCGGCGAATTCACAAACTAGGGCGCTACTTAACCTCCTTCGTTATCATGCTCGGCATCTTTTGCCTGATAAAACTGGCTTATTTATAGAAATAAAATTTTGAGTTTACACGAATATATTTACCCAGGTCGATAAATTGATTGCCAATGAATTCACAAATCCCTGAATTATTTCCATCAAAGGAACGTTGTTAAATTGATCCTGTTACATTTGACTCCAATTTCTCCAACCCCCCCCCCCGAGCAAAACACCTTGTATGATTTTCATGCAAATTAACTGCATGTACGAGCTAATTTAAATATCTATACGATCTCGCACATGAATAAATTCATAAAGTAGAAATGCTTTTCGCAAATAATTCATTTATTCATTTCTCATAAGGTACGTATATATAGTAAAAAATTTGAAATTCTACATGGATACGAAAGATTAATTATTAACAGAATGATATGTCGTGAATAACACATTTTTAATTGATATTCAACTGGATATTTGCAGTGACATGGCAGTAATATTTGGTAGTTTCACTGACTTTTTCCACTGTTCCTGAAAATTTTATTTATATTAATGGCAGTGAAATAAGATATAGTGGTACTACGTAGTATGTCAGAAGAAGAATAATTGAATTTTAGTTATACGTTATACAGGGTGAGTCAACTATAACCTTTGTGTGGTTGGTATTTGGCAAATGAATGCAAATATTAAACAAAAAAAAACAAGCATGCAAACACGATGTATAGCCTACATTGGGGGGGGGGGCATCTGCTCATGTGCACCTTGAGGACTGGAACACGCAATCAGGGCGTTCGAAAATTTAGAATTTGTAACTTGCAAGATAGGCTGGTAGCAAGGAGTTGTATTATACTATTATAATACAACTCCTTGCTGGTAGTATGAATTAAGAGAAATTATGCGCATATCTAGCTGGTTCGGAAGGTGAAAAAAGATTGAAAATATCATGAAATGGAGTGGAGATATCGACGTTTGATAAACTGCGCTTTGGCTGAACAATGGCAGCGCAGCGACCCTTTGCAAGCGTTGCAGGGAAAGCCACTTCAGTCAAACTTCAGACAAAGCGCGGTTTTTGAAACGTCGATATCTCCGCTCCATTTCATCGTATTTTCAATCATTTTTCACCTTCCGAACCAGCTAGATGTGTACATAATTTTGCAAGTCACAAATTCTACATTTTTGAACGCCCTGATTGTGTTTGAAAGTCCTCAAGGTATGAGCAGATGTCCCCCAATGCGTACATCATGTTTGCATTCATTTGCCAAAGTCTGCATGCATCACAAATATCTTTTTAACAAAGATAGATACGGTATCGGCGATGTGGCCGGTTGTCAGATAGGTAATAATGGACGCCTGATCGAATGGTACACTCCAAATTACCATACGACCTTCCAATCAAGGTCACCCGTGTTCCAACTTTGGAATGCTTGCAGTTAGGACAAAACGTGGCATTAAAAAGTAGAGGGTTGCATTTTTAGTTGAACAAGATGGGGTTCACGCGTTTCTGTGAAATATGGAGCAAACGGGGGTGCGAAAATGCAAAAAGAGTGCTAGCAGGTGAAGTGGCGAACAATTATAAATAACACTGCTTTGCTGCCAGTTGAAACAGAAAGAGCTTTAAGGTGGAATCACGCACCGAACGGCAGGTATATCTGTCTCTGTCAAGAGTATTTTGTGCTTGCGAACATGGTGTTTGTTAAATGGGCACTGTTTAAAGTCAGAATACGCAATAATCACCGGTAAATTAGAACTAATAGGTCAAAGGACGCTCTTTTATTAGAGCTTATGTTGGTTTCTGTGCATTTCACAGAAACCTTGCAAAAAATGCGCAAATATTACAGATTTTTTTCCACAAACAGAACACTCTACAAAATTGCTATAGACTGCGTAATTGAAATCTCTAATCATGTTAATTTTGTACGTATTATTCCCAAATTTAAAAAAAAAATACGTTTCACTTTTTCACGTTCACTTTAAGAAACCTTGGAATAGGATGACATTATAATGTTAATTTGAGTCTGATTGTGCACTAGGCCAAATAGCAAAGTTGTATTTGCCCTCAATAAGAGTTTTTATTATGTGAATTGTGCAATATGCAAAGTAAGAGCATGCAAAACTGCATGGGTCACACTGTTACTGCATATAATTTTCGTGATATAAAGGGCAGGAAGCATTGCATGTTTGTCACTAAGCGCAATGGCACAATATTCAGCTGCAGAAATGGTGGACATGATCGTATGCCTTAGAGAGTGTACATGAAATTCTGATTCTGGATAATGTTTGTACCACAAGATGTTCCCAGCCTGCCAGCACCCATCCTGACAGACATTCTGCATGGATAATTATTCATTAGTTCTTGGCTACTGGGACCATGAATCACCATCCACGATCTGAAAGTCCACCAACAGTATGGAATGCAGGCATGAAGCCGTTATTATAGCAGCAGGAGCTGCAAATCCAAGGACAAGCTTCAGGGTTATAGCAGCAAAATTCGGGGTCTGCGAAACGTCTGTGATGCAGTCTTCACCGACACAAATTCCATCCGTACCATATTCACTGCCACCATGCAGGTGCTGGCAGAAAGTAAGGGCCGATTGATTATCAAAAATGAACAAATAAGAGAAACAAATATGTATGAACTGCACCATGTAAATACATCCATATGACATGTTTCTACATAATTTCATAATTTTCAAAGCACTGTTGGTACCGCGGAACAACGTTTTAAGAACCCTCTGCATAATATTCCACCGCCTGTGCTATAGGCTGTGAGATATTCACGTTTTTAGAACAAGGGTGACACCTATGCAGCTGAAAATGACGATTTTTGGCATGATTAGTCAACGGCTTGGTCATTCGCACATGTTGGTGGTGACTCATTAATTGTAATTTGCCTATTGGTGATTTTAGCAATCAATCGGGTGGTGTTTTCTCATTCCAAAAATCGCAGGGAGTGACCGCTAGAGGCTGCTGCGATCTAAGCGCTCACAGCCTATATATATAGTTAAATAGTCCAGCACAGTTCGACCAGATGATTCAGAAGTTCCCTAGGGAACTTTCTGGTCTCCATTGCAGTCATAAACTCCCATCTAGTCAATAACATCTTCCTGCACTTCAAAAAATGGCTTGCACCTAAAAAATGTATTGGATTTCAAAGATTAAATGATAATGAGGATTGGTGTTCAAAATGGCAGCTAGTGCATAAGAGTTTTTATTAGCCCAGGCGGTGGAATTTTATGCGGAGGCTTCTAAAAACTTTGTTCGCGATACCAAACGTGCTTCGGAAATTATGCAATTATGTAGAAAAGTAACATAGGGATGTATTTACATGGTGCAATTCATACATATTTGTTTCTATTATTTGTTCGAGTTTTATAATCAATCGGCCCTTACTTTTGAAATGAGCCTCGTACATAGATAGATTAGTCTGAAAAATAACTTTTGGTACCACCTAATATTGATCGTTTCTGTGAATGAGTGATTTTTGCTGCCAAAAAATTTGTGTAGGGGTGACCGGGGCTATTCATATCACGAGGTAAAGTGCATCAAGTGATCTGGCGGTCGTATTTTAATACTAAAAATCACGAATTTGTAGCAGGATAAAGCTATCACATTTATAAATGCTGAGGAAAATTTATATTGATGTAGCTTGGAAACAATAGGAATAGAATATGAAAAACGGTTTTTGGACTGAAAATGCGATCGGTTTGCCAAATTTGTCCTTCAGCACACTACTGCCATCGTTGAAAAATGTATTCCACGTGAAAGCATGGTTCCTTAGCTGCAGAATGACACCCAGTATGATGTCCTAACTAGTATAAAACTAATGTTATAAAAACATGAGTTTTGGGACGTTTTTAACAATCTATCTAATCGGTCGTCATTAACAGCCAAACCACAGCAAAAACATCGACAAAAACGCCACAAAGTGTTGTTCCGTAAAATATGATGTGTTTTACACGATTTTAGTCTCGAAATTTGCTATTAAATAATGAAAAACTTCCATTTCCGGCTTATGTTGTCAGTCATGCAAGCTGCTTCCAGTTCACAATATTTTTAAATTATAATTTCGTTCAATGAGCTCAATTCAAAGGTTCCAATAAAGAGAACACATCTTTAGCAAACATCTGACATGTTTATATTGAATTTTTTGCTGGTATAAATACAAAAATTCTAATTGACTCACTTTACCCCGCCATTTTTCGTTTTTGAGATTTTGACTACGTCCATTTCAACATTTTTTATAAATAAACAAACGGGTATATTCAAAAGGTAAAAATAGTTTTAGACTATACTCAACCCTTAACTAAATAGAAGAATAACGATTTTATCGATATCTCTTTCACCCTACTCACAAAATGTTCTACAGTGAAAATTGATACGAATAGCCCCGGTCTCTCCTACAGTGTATATGATGTTGCGCAGCTACCCAAATTAAGGCTTCGCAGCATTGCAGTGAGGTCAAAGAGTGGATTGCTTGTAAAGCAGTATACCCCACAATGTGTGGACATAATTAATAAAGATATTTGCTTGCAGTCGCTAACAATTGTGCATTACCGAATTGAGAATACCAATAAAAATAAAAACTACAATTAAAGTATAGTTTCTCTGAGAGCCAAAAATGTCAGCCTGTATTCTTGGATTCTATAGTGTATATATGACCATTCCACCCTATATAAAAAGTTATAATACAAAATGAATGTTATATAGCCTATATTTGCAGCCATGGTAAAAAGACCCATTGGATCAGTATTCTGTAAAGTTGTCTATGTATACACTGACAATCACATGGGATCGAAAATGAAGGTAAAAGGCGCATATAGGTGGAGCGGTGGAAAATTACAGAGAACCCCTACAAGAAAACGTGTAATGGTCGAGCGAGTCATCGCCTATTTGCGGTGAAATATACTAGCTAAAAAGAAAGGTATTAACAGTTTTTTGTTCTCTCTGTTCACG
>JAVBJR010000598.1:0-3508 GCA_031546965.1 Dysgonomonas sp. | reverse complement strand
ATTCGGATATTTTTGGGGACGTTAAGAAAGTAAGGTGGTGGCACTTGTCCGAGTTGGTGGTGACGGTTCAATCCGCACGTCCAGATCTTAAATTCAAACAAAATAATCATAAATTCAACCCGTGTCCATTATTTGATCAATATAATTTTAAAACTACCGATCCATTTTCCATCAGCATCACTGTATGGTCTTTCGCTATGGCAACTCGAGAACAGCTTTCGCCAGACACGGCTGTTATCAATTTGGGGTAAACACAAGGATGATCGGAAGAGTGTCCGAGACGTCCTCCGTGTCCATGGCCGCAAGAAAGGATATTACCGTTGGAACCAAGAAACACTGTGTGAAACTTGCTCATTGCCACCTAATCAATGTGAAAATATCATTATTCAAAAATAATACAAATAGTTATTTCAATTAAAGGTGAACTGACACGGTTTTGTAACACCCCATGATATTCGGACTGTAGACAGATTGATTAAAATTAAAACTATGAGTTCATTTCTTTTCTTTTTTACAAATTTATTAAAAGTGTTTTAACAGATTGAAGTTTGTGTGTTTTTGGGCCTGTGCAGGGAGGCTAGGAAGGGAAAAAATTCTAGTAGGGAGAGTTTGTTCCAGCATATGAAGTGGGGAAGCCACCTGTATATAGCCAATAGGCATTTAGCACGTTTTGGTGCAAGTGGCACGCCATACACACTGTCCCGGATGTAAATTTTGACAGTGTGAGGACTTTGAGCTCGCTTTTGAGGACCTATTTTAGGGTAAATTTGCGAATTTGTATTTAAAACAAAAAAACGAATCGGTGGAAAAATTAGAAAAAAATTGGACATATGCAAATATATGTTGTTCAAGCATAGGACAATATTCAGAGAAATCGGTTGCAAGAAATTTACCCTGTCAGTTCACCTTTAAGTGTTTTTCCACGTACGACAAATAAAAACAATCATTCTATTAAAAATCCCATGTTTATCAAACTGCTTTGGTCCAGTTATTGTTGTAAAACTAATGGTAAAACTAATGCAGTGAAACCTGTGAACTTGACCACCCTTACATGCAGACCACCTGACAAAGTTGACAGTTTTTTAATGGAACCTAAAAGTCCCATAGAATTTACATAGGGGTGACCCTCTTTAATCTGACCACCTGCGTACCTTGAATGTTTACCATGTTTACCATAGCTTGGTGCTTTATTAACCCAGTGCTGTAAAACTGTATAACATTCATTCTGGCTGCCATTATCTGTGTGTAAGTATTGCATACTAGTAGTATATATTTATTTTATATGCATTTTGAAATATGTTGACCACCTGTTAAAGTTGACCGGATTTTTTTGGAATCGCACATGGTCAACATACACAGGTTTCACTGTACGTATTATAAATAAAAGAACTAGTACATTGAATAATAGGATTTTGTGGAATTCTCAAATTAATTCTTTCACGTACATCTACGACCGGGGTTTTGATTCGTCGAAGACTTTCCACAACTTCTGGATTATCTGGACCATGTTGGTTCTCGAAACCAAGATTGTAATTCAGATTGCATCCCCAAGCATACACTTCAGTGGGACCTTTGGGAGGACCATTTCCTTTGCAATCCCATTCCGCGCGGTCTTTCAGCACCAAATCCAACGGTGAGATTCCTTCGAAGTCCACGGCAGTTGTGGTGGCACCGTGCTAAAATGTTCCATCATTAGCAAAACACTTCAGTAGTTTATGCATAGTAAACCAACCTTCATGAGGGCAGCAGCAACATTGAAATGGCCATAGTAAATGCTTCTATGCAACGGTGTCCACCCGGATTCAAGGTCTCTAACGTTAGGATCGGCATGGCCGTGTAACAACAGCCATTCCACCAACTTCACTTTGCCGCAAGATGCGGCAAAGTGCAAAGCTGTCCTGCCAAAGTGGTCAGTTGCTTTGGCGAAATTGCGGCACAGCCAGACGAGGAATGCCGCGATGGCCTCTTCGGGAGCTTCCGCCAACACCGCTTTTACCGTGGTACATCCATGTACCGTAGATTGACAAGAAGCTGTGCAATCTGGATTGCACTGCATTTGCGATTCCATCTCCAAATTTCTGCCAATATTCAGCAGAACTGTTGAAAATAAGACCCAAAAATAACTCATTTTTATGGTCTGCTTCATCCACAATCCTTATTTCTGATAATTTGGGATCATAATAAAATTTTATTGCGTTTTGGTAATAAAATATATGTCATGGAATTCCTGGATTTCCTGGAAAAGTAATGGAATTTTTAATTGGTCATGGAAGAAATGGATTAAAATTTAGAACTTTTGAGATTTCTCAATTTAATTGTTATTTCATATGAATATTTTGTTAAATTTTATTTGGCATCATAATGAAATTTTATTGCTTTTGGTAACAAAATATACGTCAGGGAATTCCTGGATTTCCTGGAAAAGTAATGGAATTTTTAATTGGTCATGGAAAAAATGGATTAAAATTTAGAACTTTTGAGATTTCTCAATTTAATTGGTTATTTCATATGAATATTTTGTTAAATTTTATTTGGGATCATAATGAAATTTTACTGCGTTTTGGCAATAAAATATACGTGTATGTTTAATATATGACGGGGTGTTTACTGTCATGGAATTCCTGGATTTCCTGGAAAAGTAATGGAAAATTAAATGTTAAAATTTTGAACTTTTGAGATTTCTCAATTTAATTGTTATTTCATATGATGAATATTTTATTAAATTTTATGTGTGCTAAATTATAATATACTATATTAAGATATGGAAAAAAAATGAAAAACATTAAATTCTGTGTAATATGGTCAAATAAATCCTGGAAAATAATTAAATTCTGTGTAAATTCAAATAAATACTGGAAAATAATTAAATTTTTGTGCAAAAATTGTCATAGAAATCCTGGAAAATAATTAAATTTTGTGTAAAGTGGTCATAGAAATCCTGGAAAATCGTTAAATTTTGTTAATAAACTGTACTATAACTGAAAGAATTGAGAAAAAGAGCTGAGAATATTCTTTGATTATACAGCGATATTATCGCTTAATTGAAACGAGTTTATTGTTATATATATATCATTCCAATATTTCCTCTTAAAATTGTTTTGCATATGTTCGACTTATTCTTCTTTATAACAATATAAAAAGTGTATACGGAAATGTCTTATTGATATATTTAAAAGACTCGTTTAGTTTTTTAGGCGTTTGAATCTCGCGCCTGTGGGGAAAAAACACCCGTGTTTGAGAGGCTACAATGAAATCCTCCAAAGCGATTGGTCGCCCGCCGCAAGAGGCGGAGTCAATACCAAATAAAACCATTCATAGAGATATGCGTACATTTTTCTCAGATGACGCCGTAAGTTCAGTTTTCCGATCCAATGGGTCAGTATTCCATTTGCAGCATCAACAACCCAAATACTGGGAAGTTTCACGGGTTCCACGGCGTTTTACTGCTGCATTATCGGTTTAATTCCTGAAATTCAAATTATTTCCGTACGATAAGTACGGGGCATCA
>JAVBJR010001187.1:0-2954 GCA_031546965.1 Dysgonomonas sp. | reverse complement strand
CCAAAAGATCTTTTGTCGATAATCTTTTGGCAAGTAGGAAGCTAGGAATATTTTCTGGAAGTTCTCCCAGGTACGCATACCTGTTCTAGGATTGAACAGCCAGCCTTTAGCTGCGCCCACCAGTGAGGATGGAACCACCTTAGCCATCGCTTGGCTTTCGGTGAGGCCATAATGCTCGATATACTCCTTCAGCAGCATTAAGAAATCCAAGGCATCCTGGCCTGCCAACGGGTCAAAAGTTGGCACCTTCTTATGAAAAGGAGGTGGTGGACCAGGGTTCCCACCTTCTGGGATGAATTGTGGTTTACAACCATCCAGAATGGCTTGTTGTAGGACATCATGCCCTCGACTACGGCGCGGGCCCTCCACAGGTCTTGCAACATGGGCTGGGCACGCTTGGTTCCGCGGTCGGGATTGGGGTTTTACCCCGCTTAGAGCAGACACCGATGAACGGGTGCTCCGAAAGTCACCATCAGCTGCAGCTTCCTGCTGTTGCTGACATCCGCATCCAGCGGTGTGAGGTATCGGCTGCTGTACAGGTTTACCCCGAGAAACTGGTGCAGGTGACGCTGCCCGACTCAAGGTCGCGGAGCGCACTCGCTCCTCCATAGCTGCTAATTCGGTTACTCTTCTTGCTAAGTCCGCATAACGGTCAGGACCATATGGCAAGCCGAGGATGGCACTAAGGTTAATTATTGCCTCCCGATCAACTTGTTTAGGTTTAACCAACCTAGCGGTGAGTGGTAGTGGTGGCAGGAATTCACCTTCACCACTCCCTTCCCTAACCTGGCGATGTCCCCCCTCTGGAGGGCGCATAGCGCTCACCTCGGAAGGCTGGAACCCAGGTTGGGATTAGGTGTATACTCTCGAGCCATCCCCGGGTGGCATTAACCCCAGCGGAGCTGACGGAACACCTCCGGAAACAGCTGTTCGAGTGTAACCACTCGTACTTGGCATACTAAATGCACTCGAAGCTGTTGCAGCTCTGACCTCCGATAATGACATCGGCCGAACCCCAATCCGCGTGGTAGAGCGAGTGGTGGCTAGTTCAAATATAAAAACAATAGTTCGTGCAGAATAAGAAGGTTGCACACCTACTTGATGGTCAATGGTGGGTGTGGCCTGCTGCTGGGATTCAGCACGGGAGCTGCTTGCAGCTTGCCGCGTAGGACATCCTCTTCTAGACCCCGCCTCCTGGGCTGTTCCTGGCTCGGGGGGCGGATCCATATTCGTTCTGTGTTCGGAATGACGTGTTGTTCCAACTCCTGACTCGGCAGGAAGTTCCATTTTTCACAAACGTTTCAACGCGAATGGAATGCCACTCGAATTTTCACCAATCTAACCACCTTTTCTCGCACATAACGAAAAACAATGCTATTAAAATACTTTTCTAACCTTATTTTCAGGTGGTTGTAGTCCAAGGGCACACACTACGCTGGGTTGCAGGATCGCAGCCTGCCAACTGTGCTGTGACCAATCCTCGGATTCTGCGGGATCCTCTCGTAGATCGAGAAATCGCCATTCCGCAGTTCCAAAATCGCTAATCCGTTATCCGCAATCAATCTTCACACGGGTGGATCAGATTGATTCAGATTTGGCGATTAGAGTTAAGGCAACTCGGATCCGGCGATCCCAATCGAGGGATCCCGGATGGGCCTTCAATTGTAGCAACCCTAGTGGGCTGCTGGCAATAAATATACTTCTACTCACGTTTCTGGTGTGAACAACGGTTTATTCAAGGAGAATAATGCAATTCCCTTAAGATATACGCCTGTGAACCACTGGATTCCTCCTGGAACTCCTTTAGAAAGCTGGAAACTATCTCTAAATATCTACTCCGCTAAGCTGTGAAGACAAAGCTGAGCCACCGTGGTGAGATGTTGCTCCCACGAAGATATGGAAAAAGAGACCAAGATTCCTTCCATTTATCTGGTGACTTGGTTTGTTCTCTTATTCTAAACGTTCCATGATGCACTCAATATCGTTCTATTGGTTCGATATTGCACTCATGGAACTCCTATTTGCATATTCTACTGCCATTCGACACATAGAATGAAGGGGGTTGTTAAGCAACCGTGGCTAAAAGTTCTATTTGGCACCAAATAAGCACGTTCTATTTGGTGCCAAATAAAACAAGCTTTGCTAAATATTACTTTTAACGTTAAAAAAGGGGTTTTTGTGGGTGAAGCAAACTCGGGTCGTTACAGTAGGACATTTCTGTTTGCATATTTGGATTTGTCATTAATGCGAATGCGGTGCGGATCGTGTGCTCACCACTTGCAGATCGCCAAAAGCAGATATTTCGATTAGATCCCTTATTTATTCAGTTAAAAGACTACATATGATCCAGGGTGGCTGGTGGCGCAGTGGTTAGAGCACTCGCCTTGTACCTCTGTTGTCCCGGGTGCGATCTTGGGTCTAGCTTGTGCAAAGGAGTTTTCTAGTTATCCTGCCAGTCTGCGATGGGTTTTCTCCGGGTTCTCTGGTTTCCCCCATCCTCTAATTAACTAGAATACCTTCATAGGGATTCGTTGTGGGCCCACAAAATTGTGCATTAAAAATGCTTGCGTGCAACCCACTCGCGGCATTGGGTACTGGTCTGCCACTGTAAGGGCATTGACCTCGCGAAAGTCTCCGCACAACCTGAACGTACCGTCTTTCTTACGGACTACTACCAACGGTGAAGACCAAGGGCTCTTTGATCGCTCTATCAGGCCTTCAGCTAGCCATTCCTCGATCTGCGCTTCCACGATCTTACGCTTGGCGTCTGTCATGGGCCGCATCGGAATTTTTACCGGTCTGCTTGTCCCGGTGTCGATGACGTGTTTCACCCCCTTAGCCACACCTGGCTTTCTTTGGAAGGTGTTTGCGTGCAGGTTTAGCACATCCAGCAATTGTGCTTGGTAGGCAGATGGACAGGCTGACCTTTCCACCCGTTCCCTCCAGACATGCAT
>JAVBJR010000773.1:0-2687 GCA_031546965.1 Dysgonomonas sp. | reverse complement strand
AAGCGACCAGCCAGCAAACCTTCAGTCTGTGGCTGGCTACAGTCGAGTGCAGACCTCCACTGGGAAGGCTCTCACTCCTCATAAGTCTCCACTAACTTTGGGTGTCGCATAGTATTGTGCTATTCGATCAGACCATTGTATCCACGAACTAAAGAGTGAATAAGTTGTGTGCTAATAAAACTTGTTTATTTACTTGTTTGTGTTTGCGCGCTTTTATTCGCGTTTGTACGATCGCGCACGGACCGATCGTTACAATTGGCGTCCGAGACAGGACTTTCATATAACAGTGGTTATAGTGAAGGTCTAGTCGAGAACCTGCTTGAGTAGTGTAAATGAGGTGCCTTCTATAAACCTCGTATGACTCCAGGTAGTTCTTCTGTTGTCAGCGCGCTTCGAAACCGCGAGCTTCTGTTCTGTGCGGAGAAAGAATCACTGTTCAACAGAAGAAACCAGGTTCAGAAGGTGGAATGTTCGGTCTAACAAGATCACCCCCCGCTATGAACACCAGGTAACAGCAGACTCGCCGTTCACCCGTGCCAAGCACAAGCGCGGCGAACGGAGTTGCTGAACGGGACATTCCTGATGAGGAAGCCCCGGAAGACCCTTCTTCTGCTAATCACGACCATAGTTACAGCCGAGTGGCGGCCGATGACAACAGTCGAGATTACTATATTCCTCCCAGTGGCATCCCCACAACGGTGCCACCAAGTGCGAGTGGAAGTGCGAGTGGGTTCGCGCCGAGCGGATCCCGGCTCGATGCCAGCAGTAGAACTGAACGGGTGTCATCAAGACACTCTGGGTTTGTGTTTCATGGATGTGTTAATGGTTTTAGTCGCAGTATTATTTATCTTAAATGTGCAAACAACAACCGAGCAGACACAGCCCTTCAATAATTTGAAAAGGGCGTGTCAGAATTTGGATTGCCTTCTCGTGTCAGGGGGGATAGAGGAGTAGAAAACGTGGATGTGGCTCACTACATGATAGACAACACAGTATGTGATCGTGGTAGCTTCATTGCTGGTCGTAGCGTGCACAACCAGAGGATTGAACGGCTTTGGGCTGATGTAAATCACGTTGTTTCCTGGCATTGGAGTGATCTCTTTCAATATCTTCAGAATTATGGTCTATTAGACTGCCATAATGAAATAGATTTGTTTGCTTTGCATTATGTATTTCTGGCAAGAACCCAGCAATCATTAAACACTTTTCGAAGTGAGTTCAATTATCATGGAATACATACTGCTCCAGGAAGCAGAACACCATTGGCCTTATGGTATGCAGGAATGCTTGCAAATGTAGATAACCCAATATCTGCCGAACTATTGAGAGGTGATCTTGAAACATACGGAATAGATTATGAGGGCCCTATTGGTGATATAGAAACATCCAACAACATTCAGGTGCCGGAAATCATTGTGAACCTTACAGACGAACAGATGAACACTCTAACAAACATTAATCCAATGGAGGAAGATGAAAACTATGGCATAAATTTATATCAAGAAGTGATGGGACTTTTGGAGAATTTATAAGAATGTTCACCATGTCAGTAAACTTGGTAGACCGTTTTGCTAAATACTGTTTTGTCAAACAATAATCCCATTTACTATATATGAATTTAGTAACAAACTTTAGCTGAAACCTGA
The DNA here is from genome assembly GCA_031546965.1 of Dysgonomonas sp. Classification (GTDB taxonomy): domain Bacteria; phylum Bacteroidota; class Bacteroidia; order Bacteroidales; family Dysgonomonadaceae; genus Dysgonomonas_A. Next base: position 1,041 of record JAVBJR010000773.1, on the reverse strand, counting down.
GACTGGTTCTATGAAAATCTAATTCCTTTTGCTTTGTAAGGTACCTACAAAATATTTATTTAAAAATCCCAGCATGCATATGTAACCCGTAATACAAAGCATTATATTTCTGTTGATATGAATAAAACAAACTTGTATGTAATAAAATAATTTGCATTGTAGATGGTGATTGCATGTTGTGATTGATGGTGTAGCATTTGAACCAACCTTTTGCTGTCAAAGACCTGAATGTATTATGTAAACATTTTGTGGCATGATTGAATTCAAAATTTTATATTGGGTATGTTTACTTCACAATGCTTTAGACATCGATCGGACATAAAGCGTACGTATTTCGGTTATATAGGAGGTAAATGTGGTATGTGTGGTAAATGAGATTTTATTTGACGCATTGATGCAATTTGGTACACATATGAATGGTAAATAGCACTAACATTTTGTCGTTAAAATCAAGGAGTATTTGGACATGTATCACAGTGGCATTTATAGCACTGTATAGTGAAAACGCTACAATTATGCATATTTCATCTGATCTACATCAGAAACCTGAACTAAACTATCGCTATAGTCTTCTATTTATATTTATGTTACCTTTGCAATATATATGCACCAATTTTTTTGTTTTTTTTTAATATTTTAATCCATCCATATCGTGCACTAAAAAAAATAGGAGCAATTGTTAGAGGAATTTTAAAACAATATTATCGGTATTTCTACCAATTTAAATGTAAAAGTAGGATGGAAAGTAAATTTGTTCTGGCTATAATGTGAAGTTTAAATTGGGAATTGTTTTTAAATTTCCTAATTCTTTGACAATTTCTCCAATTATTTTAAACAACTCTTATAAACAATACCAAAATGCAATGAAATATTTTTTGGATATAATTTAGCGTACAATTACAAACAATATGAATTCGCAATTATAACTAGATAATTTAAGCTGAGAATCAAATTTCTTAATTACTGCACACCTCTGTTCAGGACTGTTTGTGTATAATATATTGTGCAGAGAATGCTGCAGAAACGTTTCTGCATATCTTG
>JAVBJR010000115.1:0-2570 GCA_031546965.1 Dysgonomonas sp. | reverse complement strand
AGGAGCTTCAGATCCATCTTCCATAAGATGACCCAGTACGGCTCCCACACCATACGATGATGCATCACACGTAAGAATTAATGGTCGCTTTGGTTCATAGTACGTAAGTAAGGTCTCAGCAGACAACAACCTCTTTACATCCTCAAATGCCTTGGAATGAGCTGCTGTCCACTGCCATCTTGCATCTTTGTCCAACAGCCGATGCAACGGTTCTGCTACAGTAGCCTTGTCTTTAAGGAATACATGGTAGAAATTTAAGAGGCCCAAAAATCCCTGTAATTCTTCCTTATTCCGAGGTTCTGGGGCTAAACGGATAGCTGTCACTTTACTAACAGCTGGGCGCATTCCGTCTTTATCTATCCTGAACCCCAGGAATTCCAAACTTGGAGCACCCACAATGCATTTCTTTTTACATCCTCGGATGCCTGCATCAGAAAGTCTCTGCAACACTGCCCTGAATGTCGCAGCTGTAGAATGGAAATCTTCACCTTTCATTAAGGTATCATCGTAATATGGATTCACACCAGGAATTCCAGCCAACAAGGTTTCGATGAAACGTTGAAATATACCCGGTGCTGAAGAGATCCCAAATTGCAGCCTTTTCACTTTAAAGGCTCCCTTGTGTGTCACGATGGTCTGAGCTTTCGCAGATTCCTCATCCACAGGTAATTGGAGGTAAGCTCTGGACAAGTCCAGCTTGATGAAGTACTTGCCTCCAGACAACTCTGATAGGATCTGAGACGTCGATGGCACTGGATAGGAATCCTGACGCAAAGCTTTGTTCAGGGTACTCTTGTAGTCCCCGCATAAGCGAATTCCTCCATCTGGCTTAAACACCGGAACAATTGGAGTACCCCAATCTGGATACATCACTGGTTCGATGACACCTTCTTGTAGTAGCCGATCAAGCTCTTCCTCAATCTGCACCCGCAATGCATACGGAACTTTTCTTGCCTTCAAACAGATAGGCTTTACGGTAGGATCGATGTGAAGTGAAATGGGAGGACCTTTAAAAGTCCCCAAACCTTCCTCGAAGACTGCTGGAAACTCATCCGGGATCTTCAACAGTTCTCGCACAACTGCATCCTCGGACTTCACCAGTTCCTTAGCTGATACATTTTTTATTCCTGCAATTGAAAGTCCCAGTGCTTGGAACCAATTATGGCCCAGCAAACTACGATGATCTTCTGCTGCAATCAGTAGTGGTAGCTTTGCCTTCTTCTTACCGTAGCACACATCAACTTCCACCATACCGAGGACTTGTACTGGCCGCTTATTGTAGTCTGATAGGACAACTGGACTCTTCACCAACTCCGGTTTTCGCTCAGGAAACAGTTGATGGTAAATTCTGCTACCCACAATTGCAACTCGGGCCCCCGAGTCTATCTCCATCTGAACTGAAGACCCGTTAATAACCACAGTAGTAACTGGAGACTTCAAGCCACATAACTCTTGGGAACTTTGAATTAAATTCATATTATAAACATCGACTAAATCAGTATCCTTCTCCGAAGAACTTCCCTCAGCCGTGGAAAGGAAATGAGCCTTCGTCCTGGGACTTCTTTGGAATCTCTTATCCAACTGAGAATCCATTTTCTTAGCTCTGCATACCTTCGCTATATGTCCCATTTTATGGCAAGTATGGCACTCGGCTTCTCTGAAACGGCAACTCACTCGAAGATGAGGTCCACCGCAACTGTGACACCTCAGGGAAACTTCCTTCTGGCCTTTTGGATTCTGGATCACTCTTCTTGGATGTTTAAAGTTCTCCTTAGCATGTACACTGCTCATATTCGCATCATTCAGACCACGAATTTCAGAAATATGAAGAGAAGCAGCCTCAGCTGCCAGGGCACGCTCCATAGCTTGGGCCAACGTCAGGGTCGACTCGGCCAACAAACGTCTCTGCAAACCTTCGTCCCGTAAACCGCAAACCAAACGGTCCCTCAGGGTCGCATCCAGTTGGTCCCCGAAATTGCAATACTGCGCGAGATTCCGCAGCTCTGATGTATACGCAGCAATACCTTCATCCGCATGCTGGTTCCTTCGATGGAAACAAAACCTTCTATAGATCTCCGATGGTCTTGGAGAAAAGTGTGACTTCAGCAATGTCAGGATGTCTTGCAATGAAGGCACCTCAGGAGTAGCTGGTGACACCAATGAACGTATAATCTCGAAGGTCCTTGCTCCACACACACTCAGGAACACAGCTTTCTGACGCGCTGGGTCGATAATAGCATTAGCCTCCAGGTAAAATCGCACTCTGGAGGCATAGGCATCCCAAGAAGCTGGACGCGATACATCAAATTCCTCTAAGTGGCCCAGAGCCGCCATCATGAAGCAGATGAAGGAAAAAAGTTCGCACTGTAACTCTGGATGTAGTAAACCTTGGAATGTCACACAATCCAAGGTCCTGTCGACTGCGCCAGTTTAATGTTCTTCCATTATATACCTTTCTTACATTCAGTACGTATTAACAATTCCATCACCCAGTTGCACAGGGGAGAGTGATCCCTTAAACATCATCCGTAGTCACATCATGTTAGCTGGAGCAAGACTAACTTACAACA
>JAVBJR010000471.1:0-2578 GCA_031546965.1 Dysgonomonas sp. | reverse complement strand
AGCCATGTGTGGTGTGGTTTCCTTCATCACATAGAAAATCAAAGGCTGCCATGACAGGCACTGTACATGACTGCATGATTTGCTCATTTGAGATTTGGGAAACCTTAAGCCTACACGACTCTGGTATGTTTTCAAATGGAGTATCTTCCCATTGATTCCACTGTTTATTCCAAGTCTTGAAATGTAATTCGTTAGCATTATACAAGCAAGCAAATGCCTTCGCAAGTGCTAAAAGTAAATTGTCCTTCGAAACGTCCAACACTTTTTCACTTTCACCATGTGTTACGTGGTATCCGTTTGGCATTGTCTAGAAAATGACATTGCAGATATAACATTTTGTTGTATAACTAGCGGCCCACGACCCACTGAAACTAGCCACTGATCTAACTGCTCACCTGCTAGAACGCGGCCACTACCACCAAGTGGTACATTCTTAAACCAGCCACTGAACTACCTGCGTACCTGCTAGAAGGGGTGCCGATAGCACCACCACACAGAATGTTGTGTGGTGTCCATACAATCTGAAAATGTACATGACAAAGTACAAGTGATGATTGTAATATGTAATCATTAATGATATTGCAAACAAAACACATGTAATGTTTGTACATACAGCAATCAAAAGATTTCTTGTGTGGTTCATGTTGTACAAGTAAAATTCATTGTGTTATCTGATAGTGTGTCCATATCGATTGTCGGCCACTGTTTCCCATCCAGTGCACCACCCAAAACAATGCTGCTATCGACACCCCCTTCTAGCAGGTACGCAGGTAGTTCAGTGGCTGGTTTAAGAATGTACCAATTGGTGGTAGTGGCCGCGTTCTAGCAGGTGAGCAGTTAGATCAGTGGCTAGTTTCAGTGGGTCGTGGGCCGCTTAGAAGTGACAAAGAGACAATTGGATTATCCTTATTCTTAAGAATATGTGCAGTATATTACAATTGCCAATATATGTGTTATGTCATAAAACTAAAGTACTGCATATATTTTCAATAATTCAATCCATTCTAATTTAACTGTATAATAATGTTTTATTTAGAACTATAAGAGCAAGTATTTCTGATCACAATATATCTCACAGGATTGTTTAATGTTGCTCAAGTGCAACTTAATTATTTCTGCATTCCCAACAACTATATGCAATATGTATTCCAGGAAAATACCAAACTCTGCCAATTTATAATCCAGAAGCAAACTTTCATAAAATTCTGCAAAAATTATCGGCCAAACAAAATTGATTTCCATTGAATTCAATTTCTAATCCAGAAATACGTAATCATTCAAAATACACTTAATATACATATATAGACAGCATGAGACAATTAAGACACCTCTGCTGAAATAACCAAGCACAAGTTTCACTTCCATAACTCATTCAATTTCAATACAGCCTTTTATTTGAGAGGATCCCAAATATCAATGTCTCCGATATAACGAATAAATTATTCACATATACAATATAAATTAAACACATGTATACAATACAATAAACATTACAACAAATACACCAATTGATAAACTAGATGAACAACGTATACAGACAGACCTCATGAAAACATCTGTGCCAAGTTCCACTATAATTTCACAACCATTACAACCAAAATTAATATTAACACCAACCTTTTAAAATGTCCCTGCAAGCTTCCACAGTTAATCTCAAATTAATACAAAATATAGGAGCAATGGAATAAATCCGTTATTGCAAGTAGGCCAATAACATTTTTCAAGTCCGTGTTAATCCATTCATACTGAATCTTAATTAAGACTACATGTGAGATTCATGAGGTGAATAATCCGTTAAGAATAGGAACTTTCTGTCACTTGGTGATCGTATTTTTCTTGCCCAAATGCACATGCTGAAGCTGAACACAAAAGCGATTATAGTGACTCCTATCAAGACACCAAATGTCAAGACAAATCTGGAAGTTCCCCAGCAAAATCCGTTCAGATCCAACCTTTGTACACTAGATGCTGTAAAAAGAGAAAGAAATCTCTTAATTATTTATGCTATTACACACACAGTATATGTGCAATATACCTTCTGGGATTTGATGATATGCATCAAACTCTATTTCAGGTGCTCTAACTTCCACAGAATTAAAAACATCGAACACTTCCAGGATTCCATTCCCTTCGCCAAACTTTTCTGTAGAGCTGATTTCTTCATTGTTCGTATCTTTCATTATTACAGAATCTCGAATTCTACCCATCAATGGGCATGCAATCTAAATATCATATAGCACATGAGTTCCTTAACAGTGTACACTATGCAATAATCAAAACTGCACATATGGGCCATTTTCTTAATATGTATCTTCATTTAAGACATATATCCATTTTGTATGAACTAAATCGGATGTGCTCTTCATGCGCCTAATTCAAAATTTTGTCCTATCTTCAGCAGTTGAAAAGTTAGAACACGGATGACCTTGAAATAAGAGTCAAGGTTAGATAATTTTGGCACCATTGGAAAGTGCCCATATGACTTCCTATTTGTCCCCATTGTTGAATTTTTTATATGTATGACAAGTAAACCGTTATTCACAAAAGTCCCAGACTTTTGAACCACACTGTATATGAG
>JAVBJR010001026.1:0-3233 GCA_031546965.1 Dysgonomonas sp. | reverse complement strand
TGGTGAAACAAAATGTCTGTGAAAAATCGTAAAAAAAAAGTTATTAGACGTCAAAGTTTGACCGGATTTTTATCGGGACCCTTATAAGTTGATGCTCCCCTATCCAGAAAGCCAGGGGAGCATCAATTATAAGAGTCCCGATAAAAAACGATCAAACTTTGACATCTAATAACTTTTTTTACGATTTTTCACAGACATTTTGTTTCACCACTTGCTTTTTTCTTGACTTTTCTTCAAGTAGTTTACGTTTCAGGGTACCTTACAAAATCGTGTCAGTTCTCCTTTAAGCTTGGCTGATTTTTTTTAAAGGTGGATAACTTTTGTTCAAAAGTGGAAATTCTATGGGAAGGAGCGGAGCACTTCTCCCTCTACCTGATCTGAAAACCTTGTAGATCCACAGTTGCGACTACTCCATCTCTTTGGTAAATCGAAGGATTCTTTTGAGGAACAATGTTTCAAGATGATGAATCCCTAATCATTGCTAAACAGTGGCTATGGCACGTCATTCAAGATTTCTACATTGATGGCTTACATGCTTTAGTTTCGAGGTGGCGTACAGCAGTTGAAAGCTATAGAGATTATATGGAAAAATTATATTTTGTTGTGGAGAGATGTGTCAATCACATGTAAAAAAATCAGCTATGTTTGATAAAAATTAAGTGTTTTAGAAAAATAAGGGACATTATTTTTGTAGTGGCCCTCGTATAATCTAGCTCATAAAGTTCAAAATCAATCACATTGGCTTACACCGATTCAACAAGAAAATAATTGATCAGAAATGAAATCAACGGAATGTAATGTACCCTGAAACTTAACCTTCTTTCTAGAACCAGCAGGAATCAATAGTATTTAGGTCAGTCAGGTCATGATGAGTGATGTCATGACTGCCTTTCTGGACACTGAGTCAATCATGTTTCCATGCCAATGGCCATGCCAATGGCATGGAAGCCTTAGATATAAAAGCAGATGGCATGAGGTCCTTCTCCTTGCCACCGGGACACCAGAAGAATGACATCATAAAAGGGATTGATCAAGTTTCTTCATTAAACAGCAAAGCGGCAGATGAAATGTTTTATTTTTCTTTGCCTTCTCATATTTACCTTAGCGACGCTGAAGAAAGTTGTGGCAAGGAACAATAATTGCCGAAAGAGCCATTCACAAGTAATGAAGCTAAAATTTTAGTCACATGCGCATGTTCAACGTAACATGGCTTCTTCATATTGTACGAAACTGCAGTTACTTAAAAATTTGATGAAGATTGTATTATTATTAACAAAATAGGGCGAATCGAATGGGCACGTCACCTTTAACCTCAAGCGATCCTAAATCGAACACAGTAAAAGATTGTTGGGTATTTGTCAGAAACCAGTCACTTGTCTGGTTCGTGTATAGTTCAGGTGGTATCCTGATCTTGAGGACAGCCACTTGAACATCGAAGATGAGCAGATTGCTGTCCTCCACTTGAGGACAGCCTATGACAACGAGGAGCAGGATGGTATTCTATACTTGAGGGTGCAGGGTATAAATGAGGAGACCACCTGTTGCAGTGCAGAGTTGAAGCAAGTGGCGGGTGAAAGCCAAGCTGCTCTGCTCTTCATTGGCCTTGCCAGATTGATTTGAAATAGACTGGTGTCAAGGCTGGGTTGAACAAGTTGCACAACCTGAACTGGAACATGTGAGTCACAGTTCTGGTGAGGTCTATCCTGCTGCCCCTTGATCTTGTTGTCCTCTAGTGCGGATCATGACAGTATTGTTGTCAATTAGAAAGTTGTAAAGGAGGAGCATTAGTTTGAGAGAAACAATATATGTTCGTATTTGTACGAAGTTTGAACTTTCAAGAAAATCTGGGGAATGTGCGCGTTTCAAGCAGTGATTTGGAATCCATTATGGAAGATGTCCCCTAAATAGAAAACGTTCCGCAAAAGGAAAAACAGGGTTGCCACTTGTATGGAAAACACGGAAAAGTCAGGGAATAGTATAATATTTCTTAAAATGTCATGAAATTCCGGCAAATGCTTTAAAATTTAGGAAAAAGTCAGGGAATTCATGATCCTCACAAATTATTTTAACGTTTAGAGATTCAAAGTGTTTTAACGTTTGATATTTTGCAGTTAAACTGACAGTCACATTGCATGCAGATTTTTCAAGATTGTACATTTATATCGTTTGCTTCAATTTGCTAAAATATAAGGTTGAATTGTTTTTCTCAATATTGCATCAAACCAGCATTTTCCAGTACATTAATACAATATTTTTTTAAGATTCAACATTAAACTTACTCCATTAATTGACACTATGCGCATTTAAAAACTGCCAACTCGACCGTGTTACATAATGTTATGAAATATAAAACTGGAAATTCATGTTGAAAGCCATGTTAACAAGGCTAACATGCTATGTTCATGCTATGCTATTTTGTTTTTGAATGCGCCTACTGTTAATTGCAGATGATTGCGTATCATTTACGGCAAAAGGACAAAGAAGCTTTGTGTCCACAATAAGTTAGCGAATTCCATATAGACCAGTATAAGATGAGTGGTATAAGTAAGCATTAATGCAATACAGCATTATTATTTGAAAGATAATTGTTTCTTATTGTTGAGGATTTTGGTAGACTGAAAGGTGAATAATGTGAGACTCTTGGAGATTTGAAAGCAAGTGTCTTTAATACAGAATTTTACTGGTATTTATACAGTTTTAGTCAACCCATAAACAACACTAAAATATAACATAAAGTTTCCCAAAGACCTAGATTCAACAGGATCCAACCAGTTTAAAGACAAAGGGCCAGGTCCCTTCCTGGTATAATTCTTAGAAGGACCTAGAACAACATCCTGTGGCCCATATAGAAATAGTGTCAACACGGAAGTAGTGACAAGGAAGGCCTATTTAACTAAAATAATATGAACCTAAATAAACCCATTCTCAAAATATTATCAAAACTCCACACTTATAGCAGTGCAATGGACGAAATCGTTTTTACTAAGTTTATATAAGGTTGTCATGAATGGTGTGTGTTTGTGTGTTTGTTTGCATTATACCGGCGCTTGTGGTAACGGACTTTTTATCTAGTTTACGTTTGTTTTGGATGGTTTTCGTGAATGTTTATAGTAACTTTCAGATCATTTTTACACAACTTTAATTTACTGGTGTTTATTGCGCTTTCTGGCCCTCAACAGCACACATTTAACGAACACCATGTTCACAAACCCAAAATACTCTAGTCCTAGAGT